>CANQSC010000025.1 GCA_947626445.1 uncultured Bacilli bacterium | reverse complement strand
AGAAAGTCAAAATTTTATATTTGCTTTCTTTTTGCTTAATCATTGCTTAAACGCTCTGGTCACTCCTCAGTGTTGCCGGTAGTGTGCAAAGTTTATACACAAACTACCTGTTTTTTCCTTTATTTATTTATATTTTTTCTATTTTTTCAATCACTCCCTTTTTGAGAGTAATTTTTTATAGAATTTTTAATTTTTCTACCAAAAAATGACATTACTCGATATAATTTAAACAATAGACAAGAATCGAGGTAATGTCATGTCTAAAATTATATCAATAATTATTAAATTTTTAAATAGTATTAATAAATTTATTTGGAAAATTATCATTTTTCTTTCCAAATTTATTAAAGTTGATGAAATTAAACATCTTGATGATAAACCTGATGATGTTAAATATCGTCTTTTTAATGTTGATGATCCAGCCATTATCGAACCTTTTGTAAAAATTGAACATAAAGACTGGAAACAACTTGTTAAAGATAATAGCATTAAACCTATTAAACGTAGAAATGGCAAAAGTGTTTCTATTAATGTTAAGTGTCCATGCTGTGGTGCTCCTAAGGATTATCTTTATGATAATACTGGCAAAGGTATTCAATTTGAATGTAAGGTTTGTTCTTTTATCTTTTCTTCTAATTCTAACAAAGAGAAAGATGTCGTTCTTAAATGTCCTCATTGCAAGCATATTCTTGATCACAGAGTTTCTCGTGAAGATTTTGATGTTTATTTTTGTAGAAACGATAATTGTCCTTTTTACATTAAAAATAAAAACTCTTTAAATGATCATGATAGAAAACTGTATAAAGAAAATCCTACTTTAATCAAGCTTAGATATGTTTACCGTAAATTTAATATTGACCTTCCAACTCTTCGAAAAGATTATCGTGAGTTTATTAAATCTCCTATTGATTTATCTCGTGCCTATAGTTCTCAGTACATCATTGGTCTTTGCCTTACTTATCATGTTAATTATGGTTTATCTTATAGACAAACTGCTTCTATTTTACAAGATGTTCATGAAGTTTATATATCCTATAAAACTGTTGAAAACTATTGCAAAGCTGCTTCTTCTATTGTTCATCCTGTTTTAGAGTTTTATCCTTATGTTTTGTCTGATACTATTGCTGCTGATGAAACTTACATCAAAATTCTTGGTAAAACTAACTATGTTTTCTTTTGGTTTGATGCTATTAAGAAAATTGTTACTTCTTATCGAGTCTACAATAAACGTGATTCTTTGTCTTCTATCAAAGCCGCTTATTCCACCTTAATCAAATATGATACTTTACCTGATTCTTTAAAAGTTATCTCTGATGGTAATCCTATTTATAACGTTGCCGTTCAATATTGGTCTCAAAATGGACTTCCTTTTAAACTTTATCAGGTTATTGGACTTACAAATCAAGATGATGTTTCTAAAGAATATCGTTCTCAAAAGCAAATTATTGAACGATTTAATCGTACTTTAAAATATTATTATCGTCCCAAAGGTGGTTTTTCTTCTCTTGATAATGCCAATTCCTATATGGTTTTATTTGCTACCTTTAACAATTTCTTAAGACCTAATAAAGCTTTAAACTGGAATACTCCTGTTCAGCTTGATGAACTTAAAAATGTTTCCAATATGCCTAATAAATGGATTGAACTTATTAAACTTGGTTATAAATATTCTGATATTTATTCTTAAGTTAAAAAATTTACTTATTTTTAACTTGTTTTCATCATGTCTTTTTTTATTAATTACTATTTTCAAAGAACAATTTTTCTATCTTTTTTGATAGTTTTATATCAAGATTTTCATCTTAATATCTTTTTCAGCTAGTGTTACTGCTTTTCCATAAAACTTTTCACACTATCGTGTTGCCATATCCTCTTAAGCAACAATTTTATTATAGCTATTTCTCATTAAATATCAATAGGACATTTTAACTTAAAAATAATTTTTAATCTTAATTTAACTATTTTTATATAGGACATTTTAACTTAAAAATATATTTTAAAAATTAGGACATTTTAACTTGTAAATCACAAATAATATTAAAAAATAGTGACTTTTTAAAATTGTTTTGTTATAATAGAAAACTATTAAATTTAAAAGGTCGTGGTTTGTGTGAAAAAGTTTATTTTAATGATAATTATGATGGTTATTTTGCCGCTTAATGTTATGGCTAAGAGTGAAATAACTTTAAATGTTGATAAGTCATTATTAAGGGCTAATGAAGAAGTACTAGTAACAGCTAAATTAAAGAGTGATAAAAAGTTATATGCATTATTAGCAACTTTAAGTTATGATGAAAATGTTTTTGAAAAAATAGATGATAGTAATTTTACTAGTATGGATGATTGGTCTGATATTGAATATAATCAAAAAAATAAAAAATTTGGATTAATTAATAAATCAGGAGAAGTATTAGAAAATTTACTTAGTGTTAAATTAAAAGTTAAAGAAGATTGTAATGTTGGTGATAGTAGTATTATACTTTCTAACATTAGTGCTTCAGATGGAGAGAATAAAATAACTTTTGCTGATAGTGAAGTTAAAGTTTTTGTAGGTCGTGATGCTAAAGAAGGAGAAGCTATTCCTAAGAATGAAGAAAAAGAAGAAGTAAAAAGTGAAGAAGAAATTAAAAAAGTCTTTAGCGATCGTTTTATGATTATTGGCATTGAATTAGTGGTAATTTTATTCTTAATTATATGTATATTAGCTAATATAATTAAAACAAAGCACAAAAAACAGATAACTTGGTTTTTATGTATTTTAATGATTATCTTATTTGGGGTATTAATTTATTTTGTAATATTAAATAACTCTAAAGCTGATGTTAATAAAGATGGTGTTAAAGATTATGAAGATGCGAAAGAAATAATTAAGTATCTTATAGATGTGGAAGGAACAATAAAAGACGAAGAAAAAGAATTTAATCCTAATGTTTATGTAAGTGATAATAGTAATAATCAAAATGATGAACAAACTAATGATAGTATTAATAATGTAGAAAATAATAGTAGCAATACTGTAAATTCTAATCAAAATTATAATACCGATACTAATGATGCTAATGAGAAAAATGATGTTGATAATAGTAGTACAAACAATAATAATAGTGATAAACCTAGCAATAATCATAAACCTAATAATGACGGTGATGTTGATGGTGATGGGGATGTAGATATTGATGATGCTGGAGATATTGTTGAAGAAAATACTAATCGTCATTATAGTGTTAAGTTAGAAGAAATTGTTAATAAGAATAAATATTATCATAAAGATGAAGATATTAGTTTTGATTTTAGTGCGGTTGTTAGTCCTAGTGAAGTAATTAAGAAAGTATATATTGATGGAAATTATTATGATGTTATAAATAATACTACTTATTATAGTGTTGTTATGCCTTTTATAAGTACTAGTGGGGTTCATGAATTAAATATTAGTAAAGTTGTATTAAGTAATAAGAAAGAAGTAAATACTAATTTAAAAATTAAAGTTGAAGTTTTAAAAGACGAACCATATGTTAATAAGTTTGTTGTTGATGAAGAAACTAAAGATATTAGTTTTATGCTAGTTGATGATGAAAATAGTATTAGTAATGGTAAAGTAGTAATTAGTAATTTAGATGGGGATATTATTTATACTAGTGATATTAAAGTTGGTTTTAATAGTTTTAATTATGATTTTGAAAAAGATCAGAAATATCGTTTAAGTATTTATGCTGATTATGATTTAGATAGTAATAGTTTAAATGATATAACTGGAGAAGCTAATAATTATAGTGATGCTGTATTATTAGAAAAAGAAATATGTATTAATACCGTTTATAATTTTAAAATAGATAATATTAAGATTACTGATGTAGTTTTAAAAGATGAAGATGTCGTTATCTACTTTAATAGTAGTAATGATAGTGATTATAAACCTGATTATGTTATAGTTGATGATCATTCTTATAAAGTAATTCCTAATGAAAATAATTATAAAGTTATATTACCTACTAATAATAATTATGGTAAATATGAAGTTAATTTTGAGAAAGTTATTTTAAGTAATGGTAAAGAATTTGAAGTAAATAATAGATTAAGTTATTATGTATTAAAAAGTGAACCTAGAGTTACTGATATCCAATTAAGTCATAGTGATAATAAAATATTAGTTAAGTATAATTTAAAAGATGAAGATAATACGGTTAGTAAATTAAAAGCTCTTTTAATTGATAGTGAAGGAAATATTGTTTTAGAAAAAGATTGTTTGGGGCTTAATGGGTTAGAATTTATTTATGAAGATTCTTATAAATATACTGTTATGTTTGTGGCTGATTATAGTTTAGGAATAGATGATTTTAAATATGTAGAACAAGCGATTGGCGAGAAAGATATCTTTGTTAATCCTCAAGTATATTTTACTGGTGTTTCCCTAAATAAAGTTTATGCTCATAAAAATGAAGATGTTTATGTTTATTATGAATTACATGTTCCAGCTAATTTTAAACCATCTGGATATCCTAAAAATATTACTAATTTAATTACGGGTATGACTATTAATGGTTTAAATTATGTAGCAACTAGAAATAGTGAAGCTAATGAAATTGCTAAATATACGGTTAGTTTTAAAGTTCCTAATGAAGCTGGTCCAGTAACTATTAAAGCTAATAAAGTTAATTTCTTTGATACTTCTACTTATGATATGGAAGAAATGCCAATTACTTTAGAAGTATTAAAAGATAAACCTACTGTTAAAAACTTTAAATTAGATAGTGAAGATTATGAAAATAAAAGAGCAACATTTAGTTTTGAAATAACTTCTGATAATGGTGGTTTTGATGAAGGTTATATTAAACTTGGCGAAGAAAGTATTAAAGTAAATGAAGGATTAAATACTGTTACCTTTGAAAATATTAAAGTTGATGAAGATTTCAAAATATCAATATATGGTAATTATGATTTAGATACTAATACTTTAGATAATGAACATAATTATGTTAGTGATGATTTATTATATGAATTTAATTATGGTTTATATAATCCTAGTAATTATGAAAATATTAGTATAGATAATATTAGTAATAATAATTATGCTAATAAGAATGAACCAATTCCAATTGATTTTAAAGTAAATGGTCTTAATCATTTTGAAATAGCTAAAGTAAATGTCTTAGATAAATATTATGATGTCGAAAAAATTGATGATAAGTATCGTATTATTATTGATGGTTTTAATAATGCTGGTATTAAAAATATTGTTATTAGTAAAATCTTATTAAGTAATGGTAAAGAAGTTAATTTAAAAGAAAATGCTAATGTTAGATTAGAAATTTTAAAATCTAAATTAAGTATTAGTGATTTTAATTATCAAGTAAATGATAAAGATATTAGTGTTAATTTTAAAGTAAATGATAGTGATAATAGTCTTAAATCTTTAAATGTTAAAGTTGTTGATGAAAATGATGAATTAGTTGGTAATTATCGTGATTCTGAATTTAAGTTTAATAAAAAAGATAATGTTAAGAGATATTATCTTACTATATATGCTAATTATGATTTAGATGAAAATATTCTAACTAATGGTGATAATTATTACTATGAAGTTAAGGTTTTAGAAGAAGTAGTATCTTTAGATAATAATAAATTAGAATTAAAAAATATTAATGATATTGTGTTATATAAAGATGATGAAGTTATTAGTGAAGTTAATATTAAAGATTTAGAAAATAATTTAAGTAATTATTTTGTAGAGATTACTATGAGTGATATGCCTACGATATATAGTAAAATTAAGAGTTATAATATTAAAGATAATAATTTATATTTTATTTTAGAAACTGATGATTTAGAAATATGTTATGGTAAAGTTATTAGTAATAAAGCTATTAATAGTGAAAGACCAGAAACATTAGAAGACTTAATTAAAAAGATAATGGCTAATCCAAGTGGTGAATTTGTCCTTTCACATGATTATGATGCAAGTAATATTACTAGTGAAACTAATAGTCTTATTGATGTTGAATTTAAAGGAACTTTAGATGGTAATGGTCATTATATTAAAAATTTAAGTAAACCATTATTTAAGAGTTTATCTAGTGCTAAAATTAAAGATCTTAAATTAGTTAATGTTTTATTACCTTCTGTTAATGCTCATGGAAGTTTAAGTGATAATGCTGTTGATAGTGAATTTAGTAATATTTTAATTGAAGGTTTAGAAAAGACTAATAATGAAAGTAATGTTGGTTCTTTAGTTGGTAATGCTACTAATTGTCATATTAGTAATTCTAAAGTTAGTGGTTTAAAATATAGTAGTGGGATTTATGATAATCGCCTTGGTGGTTTAGTTGGTGATGCTAAAAATACCGAAATTACTAATTGTTATGTTAATGGTTCCATTAGTGGAGGTTGGCAATTTTTAGGAGGCATTACAGGAAGTAGTGATGATAAAACTAAGATAAGTAATTGTTATGTTAAAGGAAGTATTGTAAATAGTTTTGGTTATGCTGGATATTTAACTTTAGGTGGTATAACGGGAAGTAATAATGGTATTCTTTCTAATAACATTAGTTTAATAACTACAGAATATGGTTATGGTATTGCATCAGGTAATAACGTCGTAGCAAACAATAACTATCAAATCCCTAATAGTGGTTATACTTTAAATGAAGGTGAAGGATATAAAACAATAAATAAAGAAGATATAAATAAAGAATTCTTTATTAAGCAAGCATTATTTAGTGAAAATATTTGGGATTTTAAAAATACTTCTTATGATAATTTACCTACTTTAAAAATAGAATTTAAGATTAATAATGAAATAAAAGAAAATGATTTATATAATCCTAATAAAGAAATGTTATATCATAATTTATCTTTATTGATGCCTTTTTATGATTATGATAAAGTATTAGAAAATGGTTTAAATATTAGTGAAGATCATATATTAAATAAAGAAGAAATTAAACATCTTATTCCATTAGATAGTGATAATCATTTAGTTACATATTTAACTAAAAATGATTATCGTAAAATAAATAAAATTAAAATAATTTTAAGTAATGATGAAGTATTAGAATATAATGTTTTATTTGATAAATTATATAATGTTGTAGTAGGGTATCGAATTAAAGAGTTAAAGATTGATTATAGTTATAATCATTATCTAATTGATGAAGATTTAAGTGTTGTTAAAGAATTAGTTAATTATTTAAGTAGTTTAGATTATAGTAAAGACTTAGATTCTATTACTAGTATAGAAGATAGTAGATTATATAGAGATTATTATAATGAAGTTACGAAAAATGAATTGAAAGAATTTGTTTTAAAGTACTTATCTAATAGTGATTATAATGTTAGTTTAAATGATAGTAATGTAAGTAATCATATTTTAGAAGAATTAAAGAAAGATGATAAGATTAAGAAAGTTTTATATGTTTATAATTATTTTAGACGTTTTTATAGTTTTGAAATAAATGGGGTTATGTTTAATGATTTAATGTTCTTTAATAGTAATGGATTTAATAGTTTTTTAAATCCTGTAGATATTAGTAATTTATATTTAAGTAATGAAAGTAATTTTAATACTAATGGTACTAATGATGCTTATAATAGAACACTCGCTAAATATACTAAGATTAATAATATACCTTATTTAATTGAATATTTTGTTAAAGCTTTAAGTAATGATAGTCCTGATGAATGGTTTAGAAAAACCTTTAAGGGTATTTTAGTTGAAGTTGGTGGTAATGAAGAAATTACTTATAGTATGTGGTCTCATTTAAGACATCCTAAATCTGTTTGGTATAATCATACGTTAGTTATCTTAACATTACCAGAAAATGCTGCATATATTATTTCATCACCTACTCAATTTTTAATTGGAGCTACAAGGACTTATGTAAATGATCCTGTTAAAGATAAAGAAATATTAATGAGTAAGATTAATGAATATGCTACTAATATTGATAATTATTTTAAAACTGCTAGTTTAATAATTGAAGAAGCTAAATATTTTAATGATATTCATACTATTACTTTAGATAATCGCTTTACTTTAGATAGCAATAATCGTCAAGTTTATCAAAGTAAGTTAGTAACTGAAGAACCATTCCATAAGAACTTTAATGAAGCTGTTAATTTATGGAAAGAGATGGATGGTAATGCGGCTACAAGTAATGGAACAGTTGTCTTCTTTAATGCTTATACAGCTTTAAGTGCTTATCCTACTTGGACTCATGAAATGGCTCATAATTTTGATGCAAGATTATTTTTGAAAAATAATGGTCGTCGTTATGATGCTGGTGGTGAAGATTATTCTGATGGTAACCTTGCTCAAAGATGGGGTGAAGGAGATATCAACATGAATTTAACTTATGATTTTGAACCAACTAAGAATTTAGCAACTAATTTAACTAGAGAAAGAATTAATTCACCAAGTAAGATTAAAGATTTCTATCAAAAAGAATTTGAAACTATTTACTTGTTAGATTACTTAGAAGCTCAAGCTTTCTTACAACTTACAAGTGCTGAGCAAGCAAGTATTGTAACTGAAGTATATTATCCTAATATTGAAAATGAAACTGAACATTTAAAATATAAAGTTACTGGTTATCGAAAAATTAGTGAAGAAGAAATATCTAAAATGGAATTAAAAACCATTAATGATTTATATGATCATCATTTAGTTATTTATCCAGGAGTTAAAGATCCAATATCTTATGGCGACAATAAATATGGAACTGAAAATATTTTTAGAACGCGTTGGTATCAAGCTTATAATGATTATGGTAGGCCTGACTCTTATACCTTAAAATTCTTTGCTTATGAAATGCTTGGTTATGCGGGATATGATAATGGTTATATTGAATATTATAGTAATATTAATAATAATGGTGATAAAGATAAGACTAAAACTGATTTAATGGCCTTAAGAAAAATAACTAATAATCCTACTATTACATTTGATAGTTATCGAAAGGGTTGTTTTGAAGAAGTTAAAAACAATTTAAAATATTATCAATACATTGATGTTAATCAAGTTGTTAAAGATTTCTATAATGCTTTAAAGGAAGATGCTAAAAATAATGATCGTGATTTAAAAGCTAGAAGAGAAGTTAGAAAAAATGCTTTCTTTAAAATCAAAATGGAAAGTAATGATTTTAGAAAAGATGTAATTGATAAGAAAAATCCCCATGAAGTAGGAGACTTTAAAATAAATCCTTAGGGGATTTTTTCTATTTCCCAAAATCAAAAAAAATTCAATTTTGGGAAATAGGATGATATAATGATAATAATGGAGGGAAGTTATGAAATTAATTAAAAGAAATGATTATTTGACTAAATTAATAAACACTATTAATACTCCTGATATAAAAGTAATTACTGGAGTACGAAGAGCTGGAAAATCTAAATTATTGGAAGAATTTAAAAGCTATATTGAAAAAAATGTGAAAGATTATAATATAATTCATATTAATTATAATTTAACAAAATTTGAAAATATTAATGATTATCATAAATTAATTGAATATGTAGAAGAACATTATCAAGAAAAGAAAGCAAATTTTTTATTAATAGATGAAATAGAAATGTGCATAGATTTTGAAAAAGCTATAAATAATTTTCATGCTGAAGAAAAGTATCAAATTTATATAACTGGTTCAAATGCTTTTTTAATGAGTAGTGATTTAGCAACTCTTTTTACGGGAAGAACTTATGAAATAGAAGTTTATCCATTTTCTTATAAAGAATATTTAGAATATTATGGAAAAGAAAACAATGATAGTTCATTTTTGAATTATGTATATGAAGGTGGTTTATCTGGTTCTTATTTGTACAAAGAAGATAGTGAAAAATATGATTATGTAAACAATATTTATAATACTTTAATAAAAAGAGATATATGTAATAAATATAATATCAAAAAAGAACATTTATTAGATATGATTAGTGATTTTTTAATGGATAATATATCAAATATTACCTCAACAAGAAATATAGCGGAAGTACTTACTAACAATAAAGACAATATTAATCATAAAACTGTTAGTTCCTATTTAAAATATTTATGTAATGCCTTTTTATTTTATAAAATAAATAGATATGATATACAAGGAAAAAAGTATTTAACTTCTCAATGTAAATATTATTTAGTAGATCAATCTTTTAAATTGGCTCGATTAGGTATAAAGAATCTAAATTATGGTAGAATTTATGAAAATATAGTGGCAATAGAGTTATTAAGAAGAGGCTATAATTTGTATGTAGGGACATTATATGAAAAAGAAATAGATTTTGTGGCTATCAAAAGAAATGAAAAAATATATATTCAAGTATCTAGTGAAATAAGTGATGAGAATACTTTTAAAAGAGAAGTAGAACCTTTACTTAAAATCAAAGATGCATATCCTAAAATTCTAATTGCAAATACTCATCAAGATTTATATACTTATGAAGGTATAGAAGTAATTGATATTAAAAATTGGCTTGTAGATATTTAATATTCCTATTTCCCAAAATCAAAAAAAATTCCATTTTGGGAAATGAGATATTTTTTATCTAAGATAAAAAGAAGTGGTTATTGTTTCACTTCTTTTAAGTTTGGTTTATTAAATAATTTAGCTAATTCGCCTTTTTTTCTTAATCTTTGATATATTCTTGGTTTTATTGGTAAATCAAATTCGCCAATAAATTCATACATTTTAGGATTAAATCCTAATTTAAATTCATTTAAGCCATGATAAGGATTGTTTTTACTTAAATCACCAGTCATGCCATTTAAGTCTAGATAATCAAAATCTTTTTGATAATGTTTTATTAAAGCGTAGTGCAAAAAATAATTGGGATTAAAAGCTTTATATTTTTTATCATAACCACTTATCAATATATTAACGCGATTATTAAATTTAACAACTAAAGCACCTGCAACATATTTCTTTTCTTTTTGCTTATTTAATTCTGTAGCTAAATAAACATCATTTTTATAAGCTAAAACCTTTTTATCAGACATCATTTTTTTATTAATATTTTTTTTATTATTATTCTTAATTAATTCTTGATTATATTGATTATTTTTTTCTAATTCATCTTCATAAATTTTTCTTGCTTTAACCAAGTATTCTTTCGGGTCCACATAAACTAATAATAAATCAATCATTTCATCTTTTTTAAAAGCATTGTAATAGTCTTTATAATAAAATTCATCACATGTTTTTTTTCTTCTAATAAAAGGTTCTAGAATATCTAGTCCCCTACGACTACTAACTTCTAGTTTTAAGCCTTTATCTAAAGAACGATTTATTTTATTTCTAGTATTCTTATTAATATCTTTTAAATTAAAATCTTTTAAAGTAATAATAGCATTATAACGAGGAAGAATAGATTCAAAATATAAATTATCTTTTAACTTAAGATAGTTATTATCTTCAAGAATTTTCTTTATTTTAATATTTGGTAAATTTATGGTATCAGTTTTAGTTATTTCTTTAGTAGCTATTTCTGGGTTAATTTTAATAAAAATAATATGTTTTTTCTTATAATAATTTATTAAATCTTTTGTAAAGCTTCTAACTAATCTTTCATCAAAATAATCTAAAATAAATCCTTTAGGGGCATAACCATACTTAAATTTTTTATTAATATTTTTAAATAAAATAATGGAAACGGCATAGATTTTATTAAAATCATCAACATAACCAATAATATCATGTTCATAACCTTGTTCACTCATTAATAAAGCATAGTTTATAGTTTGATAATGATTAGCTAATGGATTAGTTTTAATAAACTTCTTAAAATCATTTAATGAAATATCCTTAATCTTCATAAATATCCCCCTTATTTGGTTGCTTATTATAAAATAAAATACTTGATTTGTCAATTGCAGTATTTTATAATTATATTGGTGGTAATAATGTATAATGATAAAGAAAAAACCGTAAAAAAGAAAAAAAATACTAAAAAAGGAAGAAGATTTTTCTTTATACCTTTAAAAGATAGTGAAAGAGTTTTATCTGCTACTGAAAAAAAATATTTTAAAATATTAAATAGTGAATTAATAATAAATTTTATATTAATAATAATTGGTATTTTATTATGTTTTGCAAGTTTTAATTCTAATATATATTTAGGAATATTATTTATAGTATATGGTTTAATTAAAATATGGGCATTTACTTTAAGAAATGATATAACAATTTTTAATATTAGTATTATATATGGAATTATTAGTATTATATTAGGAATTATTATGATGTTTGTAAATGTTAATATTATGTTAGGAATATGGTTTATATTAATTGTAATAGAGAATTTAGAATTAGCATTTAGATTAAAGAAAGTTGAAGAAAAAAGTTGGAATTTTGTTTTAATGAGTAGTGTTTTAACATTATTTATAGGAATACTTTTAATGATAAATCCTTTTAATAATTTAAGTAATTATCAAGTTATAGGAATATTTTTAACATTATATGGAGTTTTGTGTAGTACTAAAATTATTATGTTAAAGAATAGATCATATAATTTTATTTAAAATAGTAGATTAAAAAAATATTGGATACATTTACAATTTTTTAAGATGTATCTTTTTTTGATATTAAAAGTGGTTTAAAATGATGAACAAACTATTGACTTAGGGGGGGGGGTCATATTATATAATTAACCTATAGTAGGTGATTATATGAAGCTAAAAAAGTATGAAGATAAAAGTAAGAAAAAGAGAAAAATAATGTTGATAAGTTTTGGGGTTATTGTTTTAATATGCTTTTCTTTTTTATTATATAAAACATTTGCCAGTTTTAGTGAAGAAGTAAGTTTTCCAATGATGAATGGACAAGTAGATTATTTTGGCAATAGTGATGTTTATTTTGTATTTTATGAGGGAGATAAACTATTAGAAGAAATGCCTAAAAAAGATAATGAAGAAAATTTAGTATTTAGTCATGGGGAATGCGATAATGGAGCAAATATAGTATGGGATAATGAAGAATGGTCACCACTAGTAAGAAATTTAAAATCACCAAAAACTAGATGTAGTTTATATTTTGATAAAGAATATCAAGAAAAAGAATTAAATGGAGCATATCCAGTATTAAGTAAAGAATTAATACCAATAAATATAGATAATAGTGGGAAAGTAACAAAAGCTGATATAACTGAATCATGGTATGAATACGGAAATAAGAAATGGGCTAATGCAATTATTTTAATTGATGAAAATGAAAAGTATTCTGTAGGTGAAAATATTCCTGAAGAAAAAATTGAAAGTTATTTTGTTTGGATTCCAAGATATAAGTATCGCTTAAAAGATGATGAAGAAACCTTTAATAGTTATGATGGAGAAAAAGAAAGTTATACAGTAGAAAACGTAGGGCAATTTTATGATGCTATAGGTGGAAATAAAGGAGCAACAAATCCCTTTGAAATAGAATTTCAATCTAAAGATATGGATATAGAAAATGGAACTAAAGCAACTGAATGGTTAACTCATCCAGCGTTTACATCATTTAATAGTAATGGTTTTTGGGCAGGTAAATTTGAAAGCACAACAACTGTTAAAAAGTATTATAGTACAAATGAAGGACTAAATGAAATTATTCCAGATACATTAAGAATAAAACCAGATGTTTATCCATGGGATTTTATAGATGTTGCTCATGCCTTTTATAATTCATATCAATATAAAAGAGAATTAGATAGTCATATGATGAAAAACACCGAATGGGGAGCGGTAGCTTATTTATCAAATTCAAAATATGGAAGATGTGACGGAAACAATTGTAGTACAATTAGAATAAATAATTCTGAAATTACTGGTGTAGCTTCTCAAGAAGAACCAACATGTAATCTAATTGATTTTAATATAAGGCTTGAATGTAATCCGTATTTTACTGGAAAATATTGGGACTATTTTAATTCAAAAAGTAATTTAGCAAGTACAACTAATAATTATTATGGAATATATGATCTATCTGGAAGTGATTTAGAAAGAGTAATGGGAGTAATGAAAGCTAGTGCAACTAATTCAAAACCATTATCAGGAGGTAGTAAAATATATAATTCTGGATTTAATGGACCATATGGAAATGGGGAAGGTGAAAAAACTGATGGCTTACCATTTCCTGATGAAAAATATTATGATTTATATGAATATAATGATTCTAAAGAAAAATATTCAGAAGGAAAATTAGGAGATGCAACAAAAGAAATGGGGCCATTTTATCGTTTAACATATAATATAGATGGAAATACTGTTACGGATTTTGTAAATTCGTGGTATGGTGGAATTTCTTATTTTATGACTAGTAATACTCCATGGATAAGAAGAGGTGGTCTAAATTCCAATGGTAACGGAGCTGGTATTTCATTCTTTTATAGTGATCAGGGTTGTGGAAATAATAATGCAAGCTCTTTTCGAGTTGTGTTATCGCCATGATTTTTTAGAAGAAGAAATTACTTCTTTTTTTTATTTAATTTTTGATTTATACTAATAATAGTAATGAGGTGGTATTAGTGGTACAAATTAAAGATCTTAAAGCAAGAGAAATATTAGATTCTAGAGGTAATCCAACAGTTGAAGCTAAGAT
>CANQSC010000024.1 GCA_947626445.1 uncultured Bacilli bacterium | reverse complement strand
TAAATCAACTAATAAATCAATATTCTTATGTGAATCATTATTATTAATTATATCTTTAAAAATGTCATTCATGATATTCCTCTTTTCATAATTATTATAAATATATCATTAAGTGAATTATTTAACATATTCGCTTATTAGGACTGGTTTAAAATTTAAAACATCACAGCTAACATTTAAATGTTTATTCTTATCGTATAAATTATTATCATAAATATCTTCAATTTTTCTTTCATGAATATGACCATGAATGTTAAGATAATTTTTTAGCATACTATCAGGTAAAGGGCGATGAGATAATATAACTTTATATTCATCTAAAATAATAGGAGCATTTTTTAAAACTTTAATGCCACATTCTTCATATGCTTTTGTAGTTAAATGATCATGATTACCTTTAATTAAATATATCTTACCATTTAACTTTGAAACAATATTAGCTAAATCTTTTTTTGAACCTAATAAAAAATCTCCTAAATGATACACAATATCATCTTTTCTAACTATCATATTCCAATTATCAATAATTTTTTTATTCATTTCTATAACATCTTTAAAAGGTCTATTACAATATTTAATAATATTACTATGATTAAAATGCGTATCAGATATAATATATGTTTTCATTTTATTACCTCTAATATCATTTTAACACACTTCAAAATAAACATCAAATAATATTAGAACAAAAATTTTTATCTTCTAAAATGATACTTATCTTTTAACTCTTCAAGTATTTCATACACAACTGGACATACTTTACTGTTATTAACAACTGTAATTAAACTATATAATCTTTCTTCTTTATTTGTATAAGGATATTCTTGACAAGATTTAGGTAAACACTTTTCAATCTTACAGGTTTTATCATCTAAAAAAGGACAAGGATTGGCAGTATATTCGCCATATTCTTCTTGTAAATATTTTTCTTTTAACTTTTCTTTATCATAATTATAAGTTTCACATATTTTATCTAATTCACTTTCATTCATTGAAATACCAATTTTCTTACAACAATTACGGCATTTACTACAATCATAAATTTTAAAATACTTTTCATGTAATTTTTTAAAATCTTCATCTAATTGTTTTTCATCAGCATGACATTTTAAATAACTACGAAACTTATAATTTTCATCAAGCTTATTATCTAATTCTTTTAAATTAACCATTTTAATCACCACTTTTATATATTTTAACACATTAGTAAATAAAAAAATATATAAAAAAATATAATTGCTTTTAAATTTTAAGAGTAATATAATTTTAATAAGATATATTTGTTTTAGATTTAATTATTCATAAAATATATAGGAGGTATGATATTATGGAATTTATTAAAAAATATAAATTTATATTAATTGGTTTATTAGTAGTTATTCTAGGATGTTTAGTTTATTTCTTTTTAATTAAAAAACCAGTTACAAACGAAACAAGTAATGGCTTAAATTTTAGAATCATCAACAATAATACAGATGAAGATAAAGGTAAATCTTATTTTCTATATTCTGATCAAAATTATAGTTATTATTTAAAAGACAATAATCCTGATAAAGTATTTATTTTAATTAGTAGTAATGGTATTCTTGAAGATGAAATGTATAATATTGCCTTAGAAATGTTTAAAAATAATGAAACAAAATTTAATATTAATGGTAGTGATTTAAGAATTAATAACGTTAAATATTGTCTTTATAAATGGGAAATTACTATTGATGAATTTAATGAAAAAATGGAAGTTGAAAAAGTTCCATTAAACAATATAGCTTTTAAACCTACCGATTATAAAGAAAAAGAAGACAGTAAAAGAACATTATATTATACTGATGAAAATGGTGTAAAAATATATAATGAAAATTTAGAAAAAATTGAAGTTAATGACATCGATTTAGCAAAATTTTTAAAAGATAATAATTTACCATCAGATTATGTTTATAATATTTTTAAAGAAGAAGAAAGTAATATTGATAATCCCGTTTATTTAATAGGAGATTCTACTAAACCAACAATGATTAAAGCTACTCAATATAAAAATTTAAAAGTTTCATGTTACTATGAAAATAATGAAATCTTCTATGTTCTTTCTTATGAAGAAGAAAGAGCAAAAGAATAAGAGGCACACGCCTCTTTTATTTAACTAAAATTTCACATATTAAATCAGTAATTTCAGTAGGATTTTCAATTGGTAATCCTTCAATTAATCTAGCTTCAGCATATAATACTTTACTAAATTTTTTTAATTCTTCTTTATCATTTTTATATAATTCTTCAAGCTTTTTAACAATTGGATGTTGATAATTAATTTCTAAGACTTTTTCAGCATTAATGTTATTATTAGTAGGCATACTATTCATAACTTTTTCCATTTCAACCGAAATATTTCCAACAGTTGATAAGCATACTGGATGATTAGTTAAGCGACTAGTAAACTTAACTTCTTTTACATCAATTGCTTCTTTCATTAAGTTTAGAATGTCCCTATCTTTTTCATTTAAAGTTTTAAGTTCTTCTTTTTCTTCTTCAGTTTCATTTTCTATATTATCAGAACATACATTTTTAAACTCTTTATCTTGATATTTATTAATAGCTTTTAAAGCAAATTCATCTAAATATGTTGTACATAATAAGATATCTTTATTTTTAGCTATTAAATTTTCTACTTGCGGTAAAGATTTAATTTGATCGACACTACTACCACAAGCATAATAAATATCTTTTTCATCTTGATTATTTTGAAAATATTCATCTAAAGTAACCATTTTATCTTCTTTAGAAGAATAAAACATTAATAAGTCTTCTAATTTTTCTTTATCCATTCCAAAATTATCATAAATACCAGCTTTAATTTGTAAACCAAAAGATTCCCAGAATTTTAAATAATCTTCCCGATTATTTTTTTGCATACTTAATAATTCACTCTTAACATGTTTTTCAATATTACTAGCAATTGTTTTTAAAACACGATTTTGTTGTAACATTTCTCTTGAAATATTAAGAGATAAATCAGAAGAATCAACAACACCTTTAACAAAGCTAAAGTAATCAGGTAATAAATCACCACACTTTTCCATAATTAAGACACCATTAGAATATAGTTGCAAACCTTTTTCATATTCTTTAGAATAATAATCATAACTAGCATGAGAAGGAATATATAACAATGATGCATATTCTAATAAACCTTCTGCTTTAATATGTAAATGACTTAATGGTTTTTCATAATCAAAAAATTTATCGGAATAGAAGGTATTATATTCTTCTTCACTAACTTCCTTTTTATTACGACGCCACAAAGGGATAAGAGAATTAATTGTTTCCAACTTTTTATCTTCTTCCATCTTAATTGGATAAGTTATATAATCAGAATATTTTTTAATTAAGTTTCTAATTTCAAAATCTTCTAAATAACGATTATATTCTTCTTCATCTTTAATCGTTATAATTATATCGGTTCCATAACTTTCTTTATTAGCTTTTTTAATCTCATAACCATCTATACCTTTAGAGACCCAAGAATATGCTTCATCACTACCATAAGATTTAGATATTACTTCAACTTTAGAGGCAACCATAAAGGCTGAATAAAAACCAACCCCAAATTGCCCAATAATATCAATATTTTCTTTTTTCTTATTTTCATTTTTAAAATCAAATGAACCACTTTTGGCAATAGTTCCTAAGTTTTTTTCTAATTCTTCTTTAGACATTCCAATACCATTATCACTAACAGTTAAAGTACGGTCTTCTTTATTTACTTTAACAATAATCGCAAAGTCTTTTTTATTAACTTTCATTTTCTTATTAGTTAAAGACTCATAATGTAATTTATCAATAGCATCAGAAGCATTAGAAATAATTTCTCTTAAAAATATTTCTTTATTCGTATAAATCGAATTAATCATTAATTCCATCAATCTTTTAGATTCAGCTTTAAATTCTTTCATATCATCATTCTCCTTTTAGCACTCGATATAACTAACTGCTAAATAAAATTATAGTCACGAAAAATGAGTTTGTCAAGCACTAACTCTTTTATTTTTAAATCAAGATATTTTTTGATATAATGAGACCGAGGAGTAGAAAAAATGATCAATATCGAAGAAGCAATTAAAAAAGCAAAAGATTTAGATAACATCAGCAATGGCGGGAGTGAATGCTATGACTTTGATGATGTCGTTTTAGTAAAATATGTTCTTTCTTTAAAATACGCTAATAACAGAAGAGCTAGAGAAAATGCTCTAATAGTTAAAGATAAAATAAATGAAAAAGCTTTAATGGGTGTTAATACTCCAAAGCATTTAGATATATTAAGAACAGTTGAAAATAACAAAGATGTTTGCTATGTCTTAGAAGAAAAATGTCCAGGAAGAAATTGCCATTCTCTAGCTAAATATGGAGTGAGTGAAGAACAAGTTCTTACGGATTTAAAAAATATCTATCCTTTTAAAAGAAATGGATTTTGAAAAACAAAATAAAAATTTTTTTTATGATGATAAAACCGGATTTTGGTTTATTGATTTTTTAGGTTATGAACAAGATAAAATTTATGATGAAAATAATCCTATAAGTATCTTTGAAACTTTAAATTATATTATCCCTAACCCTTTACAATTTGCTTCTAGAATCGATTATAATAAACAATTTAGTCATGAAAATAAAAAAATTAAGGAATTTTTAGAATATTCAATTCAAGCAAAATTTATCTTAGCTATAAAATCGGTTATTCCTAATTTTACTAAATATGAAAAATTTTATTTATTTAAAAAAGAAAATCAATTTAAACAATATCTAATGTCAGAAAAAATAACTGATAAAAATTTACTAATTCTAGACCATGAAGATTTTATAATTTTTGATGAATTAATAGACTCAATTAGCAAACAACTTATTTATAAAATAATAAATCATAACTTAGATTATAAAAATGTTGTACTTAACGAAATAAGAAATTATTCTAATTTATTTAACTTAATAGATATTTGGAGATTACATCCTAATAATCATATTAAAAGAACTAATTATAAAGATTTGGATGACTTTGAATATTATGAACGATTAGCTTATAATCAATATTTCTTAGAAAGAATGAATACTAAACTAAAAAATATTTCAAATGATAATGTAATAAACTTTCTAAATGATATGAATTCTAATAATAGCAAAAAGAATGGCTTGTAATGTCCATTATTCTAGCAACAAAAATGAGCATATTTTTGCTAACTAAAAATTATTTTTTATTTCAACCGTTTTATACCCATCATTAATATCATAAATAAAATCAGCTAATTCATCTATAATATCCTCAAATTTCCTTCCTTTTATTTCAAATTTAGGAAGAACATCATATTTATCCTTTGCATAACGTATATCTTCTTTTACTTCTTTCATATAATGATCACGATGACTATCTCGATATTCTTTACTATCACTCATTAACTTATCATTCTCATCATAAAATAAAATTCGATCATATATTTTTTCAGGATAATCAAATAAAACTACTGAAATAGTATCAGTTTTAGCAATTCTTTAAATAGCCGTAACAACTAAAACAAAATTATCATTATTTTTAATAACATCTGATACTAAACTTTCTTTTTCTAAATAAAGTCCATATAAACTTATAAAACTATGATTAAAGTTATCTATTGTTTTATATTTTTCTTTAATAATATCATTATAAATTTATAATTTATTAGCTAATAATTTGCCAACATCAGTTTTACCTACACAAGCTGGTCCCCACAATAATATCTTCATACTTTTAACTCCTTAATTTTTTAATGCTGTTATTGGCACAACGAAAACACCATCTTCTCTTTGATATGCCATATTAGACATTCCACATATGACGCATAAGACACTTGGCTCATGACCTTTTACTTCTTTAATTTTATCCCTAATTGCAACTAAATTTTTAGCTGCCTCTTCAATTTCATTAACTCCAAGTTTTATTTCAAAACAACACCAATTGCCATCTTCTAATTCGATAACATGATCTATCTCTTTATTATTATAATCTTGATAATGATAATTATTGGCATTAAAAGAATCAGCATAAATTTTTAAATCTCTTTCAACCATTGCCTCAAATAAAAAGCCAAACGTTTTTAAATCACCTAATAATTTTTCTTCTGTTAGATTTAATAATGCACACGCTAAAGACGGATCAACAAAATGTCTTTTTTCTGCTTGTCTTACTCTTATTCTTGAACGTACATTTGGACTAAATGGTTCATCATTATCAAACAAATAAAGTCTATCTAAAGCATCTAAATAATCCGTTACCGTATCAATATTAATATCTTCACTATCATACTCTTTAATATCTTCTTTTAAAATTTTATTAGTAACTGTCGTACTTTCATTACGTGCTAAGGATTTAAGTAGCAATTGAACTTTATGTTTGTTACGATTTTTTCCATCTAATCTATACAAATCATCATCAATAATTAATTTAATATATTCTTTTAAGGCATGACTAGCTTCTTTAGATGTATAATTAATAAATCCTGGAAAACCTCCTCTTATAACTAAATGAATCAAATCTTCTAATTTTACATCACCAGTAGACACAGCAATTTTTTTACCTTCACAAATATCTTGCAAAGATACCTTACCACTTGAGTCACCAGATTCATATAAAGACATCGGCCGAAGGTGAATTTTACCAAATCTTCCGGCACCACTATGGCTAATATTTTCCCTTTTAGGAGTAGAAGAACCTGTTAATATATATTGTCCTTTTAAACCGGATTTATCAACATTAATTCGTATTTCATCCCACAAATTTGTTGCTTCTTGCCATTCATCTATTAAACGAGGATTATCACCTTGCAAAATATTTGCTGGAGAAATCTTAGCAAGTTCTACTACATTAGAAGTATCACCAGTATTATTATGAAGTAAAATCTCACTGTTTGCTCGTGATCTACCTAACCATGTTTTCCCGCAATATTTAGCACCTTCAATACATACAGCTCCAAATAATCTTAAGTATTCATCAAGCTTATCTTCAACTATTCTTTTTTTATAATTAGCTTGTTCCATAAACATGCCTCCTAACTAATTATAGTATACTAAAATTATAAGATTTTTACAAGCATAATCCGAGAGATTTGGCATTTCCGTTCCGAGAGATTTGGCATTTCCGTTCCGAGAGATTTGGCATTTCCATTCCAAATGATTTGGCATTTTCATTCCGAATGATTTTAGTTTATTAATAAAAGTATCTAATAATAAATGTAGTTTTTTCATCTTTTGAATCAACCATAATAGTCCCATTACTTTTCAATATAATTGTCTTGGCTAAAGATAATCCTATGCCAATACTTTCTTTTAATGAAGAATCATAATGATAAAATCTTTCAAATAAATGTTTCTTATCTTCTTTACTTAAAACCTTTCCATAATTAGTAATTTTAACTTCACTATATAGATTATTTTCCTCTAACAAAACTAAAACTTCACTTCCCTTTTTAGAATGTTCTATAGCATTTTTCAAAATATTAGTAATTGCCTCAACTTGCCAAGCTTTATCACAATTAATAGCTTTTTTATTATTTCCTTTAACAATAATTTTAATATTTTTTAAATCACATAAAGAAGAAACATTTAAAATAGCTTTATTAATAATGGTAATTAAATTATGAGGTTCACTTTTAAATTCAATCATATTAACTTCTAATTTTGATAATTTTAATAAATTAGTTATTAAAAATTTCATATTATTTATTTCTCTTTTAATACTTCTTAAAGCTTCTTCTTTTTTAATATCAAGTTTTTCTTCATCAAGCATATTATCAACATTAATTAATATAGCTGTTAAAGGAGTTTTTAATTGATGAGTTATATTTTCTAATGATTCTTTTAATTCTAATTTATCTTTTTTAGAATTAAGGGCTGTTTCTTTTAACATAACTGTTGTCTTATAAATTTCATCTCTTAATTTAGATAATTCATCTTCACTCATACTTTCTAATTTTAAAGAATAATTATGATTATTAAGTTCTTTTAAATAATTAGTTAGTTCATTTAATTCTTTATTTCTCTTTCTAAAATATAATCTAAATAAATATATAATAATTAATAAACTTAAAAAGATAAAAGCAAAATTTAAATAATTATAATATTTTTTTAAAGAATTATTTTTTAAAATTACTGATTCTTCATTAATATCAATACTATACTTTTTTAAAAATTCTTCATTAAAATTATTAGAATTTAAAATGTTAATAAGTTCATTATCATCAATACTATATTTTTCTCGAACATTATTTATAATGCTAGCAATTGCTAAATTATAATTTTTAGTTAAACTTTTATTTTCTAGTGATATTAATACTACTAAGGTAACACTTAGAATAAGACTAACAATTAAACTTAAAAGATAATATTTTTTTAATTTAAGATTATTCTTCATCAATACGATACCCAATTCCTTTCAATGTTTTAATAATATCACTATCTAATTTTTTCTTTAAACGATTAAAATACACTGTTACAGTATGATCATCAACATCATTACCAGTTAAGTTCCAAATAGTATCTAAAATCATACTTCTTGATACAACATGATTAAGATTTAAAAATAAAAGATTTAAGAGTTGAAGTTCTAAAGGTGTTAAAGAAAGAGGAATATTATTTTTATAAACCATCATTTTATCAAAATCATAAGTAATATCTTTTACTTTAACAATATTTTTATTTATTTTTAAAATTTTATTGATACGCGCAATTAATTCTTTAATACTAAAAGGTTTAGTAAGATAATCATCAGCTCCCATATTAAGACCACTTACAATATCTTCTTCAGAATCAAAAGCTGTTAAAATAATAGTCGGAATATTAATTTTTTTAATAACATTTTTAAAGAAATCAAAACCATTACCATCAGGCAAAGAAATATCTAAAATAATTAAATTAGGTTTAGTAGATTCTAGATATATCTGTGCTAAAGATTAAGATGGTTTAACAATAAGTTCATAACCATTTTTTTCTAATGATTCTTTAAGAGACTCTCCAATATTGATATTATCTTCAATTAATAATATTTTCATCAAACATCACTCCTTTAGTATACTAAAAAAGTTAAATATTTTCATTACGAATTGTTTCAATAATATTTTGTTTTTTGATTTTATTTAAAGAATAATTCATAATTAAATTGATAATCAAGAAAACTACTACAAAACAAATTATTATACTTAGATAAGGAACAGGGAATTTAGCACCTTCACTACTTAATAGTTTATGGATTATAAATGATAAGATAAGTCCAATAGGAACACCAAAAAGTAGTGATTTTACTCCTATAAAAATACTTTCTAATCTAATCATTTTTTGAAACTCTTTACTAGTCATCCCAATTGATTTTAAAATTGCAAATTCTGGTTTTCTTAAATTCATATTAGTAGTGATGGTATTAAAGATATTAGTTATCCCAATTAATGATATAACAATTATAAAACCATATAAGAAAATAGCAATTAAGGTATATAAGTTTTTCATCATTTGGTAATTTTCTTCTAAATTATTAAGATTATAATTAGTATCTTTTAACATTACATCAATATCATCTTGTAATTTATTCGGGTCACTTGATAATAAATAAATAGCTAAGTTTTCATCTTTATATAAACTACTTGCAAATTCATTACTAATTACAAGCATTTCCGATACATAATTTTGAAGTCCAAAAGGTTTTTTATTAGTAACATACGCAATAGGAAGATTAAGGTTTTTATCAGAAACATTAAGATTAATTAATTCATTTTGCTGATAGTCAAAACTTCGTAATACATATTTTTCTAACTTATCATTAGCATCTTGCTTTCTAATTTGTAATTCATCAATTAAAATTCCTTCATCTTTTACTTCATCATAATTAAGATTTAAAGAATCTAGATATTTACGATACTGATAATCACCTAAAGTAACCAGTAAGATTCGATCAGTTTCAAATGATTTAAGATTAAGAAGGTTAACATAATCAGGATTATATTTAGGTTTAATAATATCAACATCATTACTAGAAATTACACTATAGTCATTAATGGTATCTAAATTAGTAATATTTTTAATAGTTTCAAAATTATTAATATCAGTAGAAGTTAATGATATATTAAATTCTATACTATTTATTTCATCTTTAACAGCGACAAAAGCAACGTTAATAAATGTTGATAAAGCAATAAAAACAAAGATGGATACAATCAAAGATATAACCGTTGTCCGATATTTCTTTTTATTCCGTTTGATATTTTTATAAGATATCTCGCCCCCAATTCCAAAGAAACGATTAATTAATTTTGGACTTTTTAATTTATTACCTTTAATTTTAATCTCTCCACTATTACGTAAAGAAGAAATAGGCGAAATTTTACTTGCTTTATGGGCACTTTTAAAAGCAGAAAAATAAACAGTTACAATTCCTAGGGCAATCGCAATTAAACAAGCAAAATAAGAGAAAGAAAAGATTAATTTTAAATCAGTAGCTAACATATCCTTTAAAAAATAATTACTTACTTTAATTAATATGAAAGACGCTAAAAGACCAAATAATAAACCAAAGACAATACCTACAATTCCTAAAATGCTAGCTTCAAAGAAAACATTTTTTCTAATTTGTTTTTTAGTAGCTCCAATACTTTTTAACATACCATATTGTTTAATTTTTTCCGTTATTGAAATATCAAAACTATTTTTAATACAAAAAACACTTGAAACAATAATAATTATACAAACAATAATAATTACATATCCTAAACCACCAATCCCACTATTAGTAATAGGATCAGTTTGCAATGATATTAGATAATCATTTATATTAATTTGATATTTTGCTTTTGATATTTCTTTTATAATATCCTTTTTATCATCTTCATGATAAGTTCCCTTATAGTATATTTTATAAGTCTCTTCATCAACCCCTAAAATATTAGCAGTAGTATTCAAATAATTTTTTAAATCTTTCTTTTTATACAATGTATATACATTAACATTACCATGCATTTCATTTTCACTTACATGAGTTATAAATGTGTAACCAGGTGCTTCATAACTTTCTATATTGCTTGCTGGTCTAGAAATAATTCCAACAATTTTATAAGTAATCGGTTTAGTATCAATAATTTTTTCATTTCCTTGATAAGGATTATTTTGAAATAAATTAATATTATCTTCTAAACTAATTCTTTTACCAACATCTAAAGTTATTTCATCTCCAATATTTAATTCTAAACGCCCATTAGTTTTTAAATGTATCGGAATCACAATTTCATGATCATTTAAAGGAAGTCTTCCATTAACTAAATTAATTGATAAATTTTCTAAAGAATCATTAGTAAAACCTTTCACAAATGCATAAGGTTTATCTTCATTTTTAGTATTTATCTTAGCATAACCAATATCACTAGTTAAAAATACTTTTTCTACTTGCCGATTATTTTTAATGTTATCAACTTCTTTTATGGGCACATCAGAAAAACTAACATGAAAGTTTCCTCTTTCTTTGGTTTCAAACAAAACTAAAGATGATAGTAAACTAGCATACATTGTACATACCGCAGTTACTAAAGCAACAGATAAAGTAATCCCAATAATTGTCACAATGGTTCTTTTCTTATTTAAGGATAGATTTTTAATTGTTAATTTTTTAAACAGATTCATAACTATCCTCCACTATTTTACCATCAGCAATTTTAATAATTCGATCAGCACATTTAGCAATTTCCATATTATGCGTAATCATTAAAATAGTTTGATTATATTCTTTATTCGATTTCATTAACAAAGCAATAACTTCTTCACTAGCTTTAGAATCTAAATTACCAGTTGGTTCATCAGCAAGGATTAAAGCTGGATTAGTTATTAAAGCTCTTCCAATACTTGTTCTTTGTTGTTCTCCTCCTGATAATTCATTAGGTAAATGATTTTTTCTTTTTTCTAAACCAAGCAATCTTAACATTTCATTTATTTTTTCATCACTAACACTTCTCTTATCTAAAGAAAGTGGTAAAGTTATATTTTCAACAACATTTAAAATTGGTAATAAATTATAAAACTGATAAATAAAACCAACTTGTCTTCTTCTAAAAATAGCTAATTTGTCATCATTTAATTTATATATATCTTTACCATCAACAAAAACTTTTCCACTAGTTGGTCTATCTACTCCTCCAATTAAATGCAAAAGCGTCGACTTCCCACTTCCACTAGCTCCAACAATAGCAACAAATTCTCCTTTATTAACTTTAAAACTAACATTATCTAAAGCTGTAACTTTAGTTTCCCCTTTTCCATATACTTTACCTAAATTTTCAACTCTTAAAATTTCCATAACATTCTTCCTTTCTAACCTAATTATATTTTTCTAAAGTTACAACTAAGTTACAAAATTAAAAAAAGGATTCTACCCCTTTTTACTTACTTTTCTTACTTTAACATTATAAAGACTTTTTCTAATAGTTAAATATTTTTTTGCATTAATCATAAATTCTTCATATTTAATTTTATTCTTAAAACAATTACATATATATTCAACAATACTACTATTATTATCATATAATTCATAATCTTCAATATTAATCTTAACATCAAAATCTAATTCTAATTCATCAAAATTAACATCTTGATAATAATTATATACTCTATCTATTAACTTATTTAAATTACTTAATTCTACTATACTTATACTTGTGCTATTACATAATTCATATATATTTAAAACTAAAGTATTATATAAATCCATACATTCATAATAAACATTTTCTTCAAATATATTTTTATCATTACCTTTAGTATGCATAACTACTACTAAATCTTTTAATTTACTATTAATTTCTTCAATTATTTCAATACTTTCTCTATTAGTAGTTCTTAAAACTTCTTCTTTACAAATTAAATTTTCTAACTTTAAACGATATCTTTTTAAAAGACTAAATACGATATGTTTTTTTAAATATTTTAAATCATTATAATACTTTACTAAATTATCATTAATTTTATTTTTTTCTATTTCTAAATTTTTTACTTTATTATTTAATTTATTTTGTTCACTACTAGATATAAAATAACTCATACTACCACCTACTATAAATATTGATTGATACTTTTAATTAATTCTAATTTTTCATTTTGTTTTTCTATTTCTTCATTTAAAGATGCAGCTTCATGAAGAAGAGATATTTTCATTTGTAATAATTCTTTACGACTAAATTCATAAATATTAGATAAATCTTCATTTAAAGTTTTAGCTTCTTCATTATCTTTTTGGCGAAAAGCATGAAAGATTAAAACAGTGTTTAAAAATTCTTCATAGCTCCAATCTTTTAATAAGGCAAGTTCACAAATGCTATAGATGTTAGGAAAAGAGGCAATTTTATCTAAATCTTCTTCAGAAACATCTTTTTGCATTTCAGCATTTTTAGGAATTCGAAAAGATATTTGATTAAGATAGTCATGCATATTATCAGCAATAACAGCATAATGATTTAACATTTCATCATTTAAGTCTTCATTATTTAAAATATTAGTTAAGATTCGATTATACATTTTATAACATTTTTTTACGGTTTCATATACTTCTCTTTTAACAATAGACATATTATCTACACCCGTTTGAACCGCTAAGGAATTAACACCATAATATAAATCAGATTTAAGATCATGAAATAATGATCGATTTTTGATAGTTTTTTTATTTTTGGTAACAATTTGATCATAACTAAATTTAGCTTGCCAATGACTTAATTTATAAAAAGGTTTTTGGGCATCTTCTTGTTTTTGTTCAAGCTTAGATTTAGCATCTGATACTTCATTATCATAATTTTGCATCATCAAATCTAATTGTTCTTTTGCTTCTTCACTAATCCAAGTATACATATAATCCCTCCTGTCTCAACCAACTACCTTAGTTTACCACAAATAAGAAAAAAACCAAGTCAAAATTCAAACTAAATTTAATTTTTTTTATATATAATAGATATATATTTAATTACGAGTAAAATTATACCCATATAAAAATCTAGTATAAAACTAGATTTCATTAAAAAGCTAGAACAAGACGAAAACTGTTGGAGATGTTCGCATTACCAAACGTGTCATGGAAACGGAACATGCCAGCACCAGTGCCATAGTTATATCCGCCACCACGATCAATCCACGGAGCGCCCAAACTGATAAACCAAGCTTCATCGTTATACCAACTGCCAACTTGTCTTAATTGAGTTAAATATTTCATTTTTTGGAATGGTCCCATTTCTTTCGTGGCATCTCCTAAAATGCCCTTATTAAATGCTGTATTACTTATACTATAATCGTATTTATCATAATATCTTTCATCAGTAGGTAAGTCTATTCCTTCAGTTACTTCTAAAATACTATGATTTACTTCTACTTCATTATTAGTACAAGATGGACATGTTAACTTTCCTATAAAGCCTGAATTATATACATTATGACGGCCTGATGCTAATTTGCCTGTTTTTCCATCTCCTGTACTATTATCATCCATTCCACTCATCATATATTCCCAGGCTCCTCCACTCATGTCATAAATTCCACTATAATTTCCTGTTGTACTTGCAATTACACTTGCTTTATTAAAGTAATTAGTATTATATTCTCCATCAGCTCCAGGCGATGTTACTCCTCCATATTCATTGCAAGCATCAGAATTATTACTACATAATTCATTTGTTGCTGTATTGCCTATGGTTGGTTCATGAACTGCTGCATATCCGGTTAAATGATTTGTATTATTATTAATTCTTACACTTGCATGACTTCCATATTTACTATGTTGTA
>CANQSC010000023.1 GCA_947626445.1 uncultured Bacilli bacterium | reverse complement strand
AAAAAATTATGTTCTTTAGTAGATATTATCGAAAATAATGAAGAATGTGTAATTTTAAAAGTTAAAGAAGATAAGACGTTGGATTTAATAAAACTTGGTTATTTTGATGGAAATGAAAAACTAATTAGATTAACAAAAGGCGCAAATCATACTTGTACTATTTTTGATAGTGATAATAAAACATTTTCATAGGAATGGGGTGAAAGTGGTAATACTTTAGTTACTGATAAAGTTAATAATATGGGAAAATTAATAGAGAGTTGTATTATAGAAGATTTTGATATTTACATTGGTGATGACAAAAATAAAATAAAAGAAACTTTATATATTAAATCACTAGATGATTCTAAAGAAAATCAACATTCAATTAAAATAATGTATTGGCCAAATCAAGAAAATGTTACTGTGCATAAGGATGATGAATTTTACAAATCTTTTTCTAATATTGCCTTGGCAAAGCAACATTTTAAAGATTTGAATTATGATATGATCTTTAGAGAAAAGTATATTGCCAAAACAGGTTGCATTGTTGAGGTTTTTGATTTATCTAGGAATAAAGATATATTTGAAGAAAATTATAAAACTGAATATGAGAAGATTGATGAATTATGTGATAAAATTCATAAAGAATTTAAAGAATCTGAATTAAGAAATTATTCTACTTTAGTAAACATCTGTCAAAAAAATAATATAATAATTGATGACTATCTATATAATCAAGGTTATCATGATTATTTTGAATATAAAGATGATTTAAAGAATTTACCAAGAAAAGAACTATCTATAAACGAAATATTGAATAAAATACCTAAAATAGTAAGAGAATATATAGATTATCCAATTGATTTAATAAAAGAAGAAAGCATGAAAGAAAATTCTTCTTGTGATTCACAAAATGATTTGATTTATGCTGATAATGAAGTATGCTATTATGATTGCCATAATGACGACTATGTTTTTATTAATACTGAGGAAGTTTTAGGGCTTAAAGAAGAAAACGAAAACTCATATTTTAAAAATCAGGCTTTATATGTAAATGGATTATCTGAAAACTTATTGCAAGTTGATGATAACAAAAGTTTATATAATGAAATTGCCATTAAATATAATTTATATGATTGTGTTAGAGATAATTGTTATATTAGTGATGATTTTAAAAAAGATATAGATGGAGTACATAAAATAAATAATTTTATGGTGTTATCAAATTGTATTGATTTTCCAGTATTACAAAAAAACTTGCCTTATGAAGTGTTAGAAAACATGGAAAAAGGATTAGAAAGTTTTGAGTATTACCAAAGTATGTATGATGATGGAAAAATTGATATTATAGAAGATTATATAAGTAAATATGGTAATGAAAATTTAATTAATTGGTATGAGGGAATAATGACTACGGATTCGTTAATTGAAATATTAAGTTGTGATATAGAAAAGGGGGATGTATCAAATGAATTATAGTGATATATATGCTGTTTGTTATAATGCATTAAATGTTTTTAAAACAAAAGAAGATGCTAAGAAATTTTATAGTAGTTGTTATTATATGAGTGAAGGAGCAGAACATGAACGTTATGCTTCTATTTTAGTTGATTTAAATTTTAGTAACTTAGGTAAAGATAATGCGAGTTCTTATTGTAGAGAAATATCTATTAAATCTAATGATGACAAATTTGTAACTATTGAACTAGAAAAAAAATTATCAATTGATGATACCGTTAAATATTATGAAGAAAAAGTAAAACCTATATTAGAAGTATCAGCTGAGTATAATGTTGATTTTAGTAGCAAAATTCCTTTTGAATATTTTGCTACTGATTCGGACAGTTACACAAATATTAGTTTTACTGATTATTATAAAAAATTATGTGAAAAGTTTAACATAAACGTTGATAGTATATTTACTAATGAAAAGTCAGATGGAAAGTATGAGTTATTAATAAATAATGAAAAGTTTGATATTACAGCATGGGATAGTTTAGAATCAGTAATTGATAATATAAATTCAATGCTTAATTTATCAAAAGAAAAAATAGATGATAGTAATATGGAAATTTAGAGGTTTACATGAATGAATTAGAAATATTAAAAATAACAAAAAATTCGTATGAAGATATGAATAAATTGTTAAAAAATGCAAATATAAGTAAAGAGGAAAGTAATAAATTAGAAAAATCAATGAATGCGTTAAAGAATATATATAATTCTACATATTCAAAAATATTCAATCATAATGAATTAATAACAAATGAATGCTGTAAGAATTGTAATAACAATTTGCTAGTTAGCGATAATATAGATTATTCATACCAGTGTGTAGAATGTGATGAGAACTATTATGATTTTGAAGTAGATACAAATAATGTTTGGTATAAAAAAGGCAAAGAAGAAAATAAAAAAATAAATTCTTCTTTTTGTTTGGAACTAGATTATGATAATAAAGATAAAACAATATTTATTGGTACAGAAACAGGTGCAGGTGCAAAATGCAAATGTAATACCATAGGTGAATTAATTGATAGTATTAAATTCTATTGTTATAACTATTTAGATTATGGTAAAAGATATTCGATTGAAATATGGGAAACTGATTGGCATAGAAATGTCGGTGAGGGATATATATATAACAATGATTTTGATAACTATGATGAAGCATTAAGAACAGCAAGAAAACTATTTGAAGATTACAACTATGCGTCTATTGAAATTTTAGATAATAAAGGTGAGGCAATATATTGTCGCGACAATGAATCAGAAGATTTTTATTTTGAAAATGAAAGAATAAGTTGTGTAGATAATGAACTTCTTAGTAAATATATTGATAATTGGACTAATTATAAAGAACAAGATTTAAAAGTAGATAAATTATATTGCAGAGGTGATGATTCATATATAGGAATAGATAATTCTACTGGTAATTGTTGGATTGAAGAATTTCAAACGGAAAAAGAAGTACAAGAATGGTTATTAGGGAAAACTTTAGAAAAGGAGGATTTGGATAATGAGATTTAAAGGAAAAATAAATAATCTTAATCATATTGTAATATCTGATCCTAGTTATGAAAAAGGAGTTTTGTGTAGATATGAAAATGATAAAATTAATAATCAAAATTGGCTAGTTGATATGGTTATAAATTCAGCCGAAGATAAAGTGGGTGATTATTATGTAAAAGGGACAGAATTTGCTTTGCTTTTAAAACAAAATGAAAAAGATTGTACTATTTCAGAAAATGCTTTTTTAAGTTATTTAGATAATGTAAATATTAAAGATTATCAAATTGGAATGGACACAGCTTGTATTGCTATGGGAGTTAATGATAAAGCCAAACAAATTCTTAATTCACGTAGTGTATGGCAACCTTCTTGTTCAATTAAAACGGGAAGTGATGGTATTTTTGGTGAAGTATCAGAGGGGAAGATCGATGATGAATTATCTTTTATTTTAATTACTGGCTATTTTGAAGATGAATTTATTACCCAAAATCAGTTGTTTGATTATTTGCAAGAACAATTTGAAATGACTGATCTAGTAAAAGAAGATGAAATTTTAGATATTGAAAATAAAGAAAAGGGGGAATTTGCATTATGAAACTTATAACTAAGGAATTAGAAAAAGAATTTGAAAAATATCCAATAGGCAGTCAAGATGGTCTATTAGGAGATGCTAAAGTTATTGCAAAATTTTTTAATCCAGTTGGAGTTGGAACTTGGTTTATTACAGAAGGGAATAAACTAGAAAATGGTGACTATGAAATGTTTGGTTATTGTCATTTAGGAGATGATTTGTCTGCTGAATTTGGATATGTAATGTTATCTGAATTAGAAAAGTTAGAATTACCTTTCGGTTTAAAGATTGAAAGAGATTTATATCTACCTAAAGAATGCACTTTATTTGAAGCAATGCAAAAGAATTATATTGGAGTACCTAGTTATTTTTATAAAAATCAAGAAGTGGAAAATGAATTATGAGTTATGAAATAGTAAAGAGTATTAGTCGTAGAAAAAAGGATAATAAGATTTTTATTACAAGTGCATGTAATAATTTATGTCCTAGATATTATTCAAGATGGGAGTTTATGCCAGATAAATCTTTTAATGAAGAAAAAGTAAAAAATAAAGAATTATATCTATTTCATGGTATTATTGGTGGAAGTTATCAGTTAAGTAATAGTGTTAATGAAAATTGGAAATATGCAGAAAATAAGTTTTATGAATATTGTAAAGACAATAATATAAGCTCATCAGATATATGGGATTTACCATACAAAAATGATGGTAATATAGAATTGTTAAAACCTTACTATGATATATTTAAAGGATTTTTAGAAGAAGAAAAAAAAGGAAAATATTATTTGGATTCAAATATAGGAATTATCACAAAAGTAAATCAAAAAAGTCTTGAGTATATACGTTATTATGATAATCCAGAACAATATTGTAAAAATTTTAAAAAAGTGTTTAATGACTACTGTAATATTAGTTCACAAAATAAAGATAAGTTCGAAGTATCCATCAAAGAATACACTTTAAATAAAAAGATGAATGAAAATATTGAAATTACTAAAAATGTGGGGTTGGAAATATAATGGATAGTGTTAGGTTTGAGGCAATAAATTCAATTGAAATAATTATATTGCTACTAGTTATAGCTGCTATCATATTTATTTTAATTTTATCACCTAGATTAAATAAGAAAAAATTAGAAAATAAAAATGAACATGGTTCAAGTAAATTTGCTGATATGAAAGAAATAGAAAAAACTTTTGTTAAGGAAAATATAAATAGTATCAATAGTGTAGGTTTTCCTGTATGGTATGAGAAAAAGAATGGAAAATTTGAGAATGTTTATTTTGATAATAAAAGTCCACATTATCTTTTTATAGGTTCTACTGGTTCTGGTAAAAGTGTTACAGTTGTAATTCCAGAATGTTTCATGTTTGCAACAGCAAAAGAGAAACATAGTGTAGTAGTTACTGACCCAAAAGCTGAAATATTTAATGCCACAAGTAAAGTTTTTAAAGACAATGGATATGATGTAATTACAATAGATTTTAGAAATCCGAATAAATCAAATAAAATAAATATAATGCAACCAATAATTGATGAGTGGAAAGAGTATTGTAAATATCATGAAGCAATGCTTTTTCTTTTTGCTCATTTTGTAAAAAGTAATAGAATCAAATTAGATAATATTGATGATAAAAAGTATTTAGATAAAATCAAAGAAAAGTATGTGTTAGAAGATTATTTAATTGATATTATATCTACTAATAAAAAAGGAATTGAAGAATTAACTAATGATAGAAAAATGTATGAAAAAGATATATTTAAGGAAAAAATGCAAGAGGATATTTCTTTAAAAAACTTTTTATCACTTAAATCAAATGAAGAATTAATATATATGATAAGAGAATATCAAAATTTAAGTTCAAAGCATCAAGCTGAATCAAACAGATTAGTCATATCATTAGCTGATTTAATATTTGTAGATAAAGAGGCAAATGATAAGTTTTGGATTAACAGTGCTAAACAATTATTTATTGGCATATGTGGTATTTTTTTAGAGGATTATCAAAATGGAATTATTACAGAAAACAAAATAAATATTTCAAGTGTTAAGAAATTTCAAAACTCATCATTGATAAAAGAAAACCAAACATTTTTGCAGAAGAATGTTAATAATCGTAAATATGGTAGTTTATCAAAAGATTATTTAACTTCTATACTTTCTGCCGCAGAGAATACTTATAAATCTATAACAGCAGTTTTTGGCGAGAAAATGGCAATATTTGATGATTTAAATGTTGAAAATGTTACAAGCTCTAATGAATTTAAATTTACTGATTTAGGAAGTAAACCAACAGCATTATATATTATTGTTCCAGATGAAGATCGTGCTTACTTTCAATTAGTTACAATTATAATCGGAATGCTTACAAAAGATTTAACGAAGTTTGCAAATTTTCCAGAGAATAAAGGACAATTACCAGTAATGGTAGAGTGGATATTAGATGAGTTTGCGAATTGTCCGCCATTAAACTCAATAGAAACTTTAGTATCAGTTGCTAGAAGTAGGCGTATGAGATTTCAATTTTTTATTCAATCTTTTGCTCAATTAGAGCAAGTTTATGGTAAAGAAGTTGCAAATATCATCATTGATAACGTGGCATTATGTTACCTTAAAACGAACAGTGTAGATTGTGCAGAACGAATCGTAAAGAAACTAGGTAAAGAAACGATTGAAACTAATTCTATGAGTAAAAGTACAGATGTTATGAAAATAGGTGCTAATAAAACTACTTCCTTGATGGGAAAAGATTTATTAACTGCTACAGAGATAATGGGTTTAAAATATAAGACAATTATATTTCCAACAATAAGTAACCCAATATTTAGAGATACTTATATTTATAGTGATTTATTTCCACAATTCAAAAAATTAGATGGTATAGAAAGAGAAACTAAAGTGTTAAAGAGAATAACGAGTAATTATTATACTGTTGAAGAATTAAGGAAAAAATCAGATTTAAAAAATGAAAGAATTTTAAATCAAACAGCAAAAAATATTCAAAATCAATTCCAACAAAATATTCAAAAACAAATTAATCAAGCAACAAAAGGAATAATGCCAATACCAAATAATGAAGATGTTATTGACAATGATGTTTTAAATGATTTGAAGAATAAATTATTTATAAACGACAATATTTCTATAAATAAAGGTATTAATTCTTATAGTATGTTGATTAACAGAGTTATTAATATCAAACAAATAAAGGAATTAGAAGAATATATAAAAACTGATTATAGTTTTGGAATATCAAGAAATTTAAAAAATGGTACAACTAAAATTACTATTTGGGAAAATGCAAAGGAAAAAAAGATATGAGAAAATTAGGTATTACAATTTTGCTGTTAGGAATAACTATTTTTGCGTTTTATTATATACATGATATTGTTTTAGATAAAAAATCACAAGAAGATATAAATGACTACATTAATGAAACATCTATAGTTACTAAAGAAGAACATGAATTACCAGAAGGACCAGTTAAGGAAAACCCGAAAAAATCTACAAGTATTAACTATACTGCTGTGTTAGAAATACCAAAAATAAATTTAAAAAGAGGAGTAGTAGATAATACAAGTGGTTTTAAGTCTATTACCTATGCAATTAGTGTTGATAATAGTAGTAATTATCCTAATGAAAATGGTAATTTTATTTTATATGCACATAGTGGCAGAAACTATAATGCTTATTTTACTAATTTGGATAAAATGAATATAGATGATGATGTATTCGTTTATTATAATGGAACCAAATATAATTACATTATTAAAGAAAAAACAGAAATACCTAAAACTGGAAAAGCAAATATATATCGACCTAAAAGCGAAAAATATATAACATTAATTACTTGTACTGAGTATAAAGATAATTTCCAATTAGTATTAATAGGAATTTTAAAAAGTTATACTAAGTATTAACAAAAGAAATAAAGGGGGGTTAACATGACAAAGAGTGATATAGAAAAAAAGTATAATTGGAAATCAGTAGATATTATTGATTCAACATTAACTGAAGAAGAAATAAAAGAAATTGTAAATAAAAAAATTGCACATATTATTATAGAATTAGAATTAAATTCACTTCAAACTTCAATAGATAAAAGGCATTGTGAAAATGAAATTGCCACGGTATAATAGCCTTAGTATTATGAAGGCATTTAATGTTTATTTTAAAATGGAAATTCCATTGCTATGTAAAGGAGAAATGGGATAAATGATATTAAGTGTTATAAAGGAAGGTGAATTAGATAATAATACTAAGGAATTAAAATATAATAATATAGGAGATTTAAACGTTGATAAAGTGCAATTAAAAAGATTGAAAGAATTGTTAGATGAAGAAGAATTGCGTTATGTATCACCTAATATCCGTCAACTTTTAGATATAACGAAGTCAAATGATTTAACGTGTTTTAATAAAACTGGAAAAATTGTTCATAGAGCAATTCAAGTCGGTGAACAGTTTAGAGTTATTTTATATATTAGATTATCTCAAGAAGATGGCGATTTAGAAGATGGTGATGTATCTGGAAGTATAAAAAATCAATTACAACTACTATTAGATGAGTGTAAAAGCAAAAATTGGAAAGTTGTTGGAATTTTTTGTGAAGAAGATATAAGTGGGTGTGATGACAATAGACCAGAATGGTTAAAAGCCATAAGATTTGCTGAAGTTGGAAATACTGAAATTGTCCTATGTAAAAGTCAATCAAGATTTACTAGAAGTATGGAAATGGTAGAAAAGTATTTACATAAATCATTTCCAGAGTGGAATGTTAGATTTTTAGGCTTGGTAGATAAAACTGATTCAAATGATCAAGAAAGTAAAAAATCAAGGCAAATTAACGGTTTAGTAAATGAGTGGTATGTAGAAGATGCCTCAAAAAACACTAGAGCAACATTAAATAATATGAAAAGAAATGGGCAATTTACTGGTAGTGTTGCACCGTATGGTTATTTTATTGACCCAAATGATAAACACCATTTAATACCAGATTTGTATGCAAGAGAAGCAATAAGATTAATGGCTGGAATGCTAAAACAAGGAAAATCAATGCGACAAGTAATAGAAGTATTAATGAAGAAAAGATTTTTAACACCAGCAGATTATAAAACTGAAAAAGGTTTACCAGTAAATCGTGGGAAAAATAGAGTTGCTTGTTTAAATTATCAAGTTGAAGAAAATGATACATTAAAATCAATTGCAAATAAATTTTATCTTTCAGTGGAAGAAATTAAAGAAAAGAATGGCTTAACATCTACTCATATTTCAAAAGGTGACATCTTAATTTTGCCATATAAACAACGATGGACTGCAAAAATGATTAGAACAATTATGACTGATGAAACGCAGATAGGCACTTTAGTTCAAGGTAAAACAGAAAGAAGAAGTTTTAAAGATTCAACTCCTGTTCCTAAACCAGAGTGTGAATGGATTAAGGTTCCACATTGTCATGAGGCTAATCTTGATTTAGAAACATTTAAAATAGTTAGTAAATTATTTGATGCTAAATCGAAACGAAGACCACAAAAAAATGGTGAAATATCATTGTTTTCTAAAAAAGTGTATTGTGAGTGTTGTGGTAAATCTTTTATAAAAAATAGGGCTAATTTGAAAAATGGAAAAAAAGAATATTTGCATTGTAAATCTGGTAGACATGCCTGTGGCAATAATACTTCCATTGATTTAGAAGTGTTTACAGAATATATTACATCTAATATAACCGAACAAATAAATAAATACTACAGTGCGACTAGTATCAGTAAAGAATACTATGCCCAAAATGTTTATCAAAATATAGAAAATGAAATAAACAATTTACAAAAGGAAAAAGAAAACATTGCAAGGAATATTGATAAGAAAAAAAATGTGTTGGTTAAATTATATGATGATAAAGTTAATGAAGTTATAAATGAAGATGAATTTAATATATTAAAAGAAAGCAATTCAAAGGAATTAGAAAGATTAAAATATAGGATTGCAGATATTGAAGAAAAAATAAAGCAATTGGAAATTGAAAAAAATAAACAATCTGAAAAGGAAAAAATATTTGAAAAATATAAAGATATTAAATGTTTAAATCGAGTAATTTTAGATGCTTTTATTAAAAAAATCACTATTGGAAAAGTTGATGAAGATTCTTCTAGTAGACAAATAAAAATTGAATGGAATTTTCATACAATTTAACTTTTGAGTTTCTACCATAAAAACTTTCTCTTGCCTTATGAGATATGCTGGGGGGGTTATATTATATAATTATTCTATAGAATAGAGTGATTATAAGATGAATAAAAAAGGAAAAATAATATTATTAAGTATAACAGTAATAATGTTAATAAGTGTTATAAATATATTAACATTTACTAAATATGAAAAAATAATAAAAGATAATGAAATAGATAATTTAGATATAGCCTTTTATAAAGGAAATGAAAAAGTAAATGACATGCCAACAAAAGATAATAGTGAAGGATTAGTATTTATAGATGGAGAATGTGATAACGGAGCAATAATTGAATGGGATAAAGAAGAATGGGCTCCCTTAATCAAAAATTTAACCAAAAGCAAAACCAAATGCACATTATATTTTAATGATAAATATATTGATCGCGAACTAAATGGAACCGATCCAGTATTAGGAAATAAATTAATACCAATAACAATCAATGAAGAAAATGGTCATGTTACAAGAGCAAATGAAAAAGAAAAATGGTATGACTATGAAAATCAAAAGTGGGCCAATGCTGTAATTTTGCGAGATGGAAAAAGTGATCCAGGAGTAGGAGTAGAAATATCTGAAAGTGATATAGAAAGTTATTTTGTGTGGATTCCAAGATATCGATATGAAATATTTGATGAAGGAAATTATAATGGTTTAACGACCAAAACAAATAAAGAACAAATAATTAAAATTATTTTTGAAACTAAAGATGTAGAAGCCCAAAATGGAAGCAAACTAGGAGAATGGTTAACGCATCCAGCCTTTACTTCTTTTGATACCAATGGCCTATGGGTGGGCAAATTTGAAACAGGATATGATGGAGCAAATAGCAAAGTTGCAGCAGAGGTAAACCCAGCTGATGAAAAATCTGCAATCGAAGCAGCAAATAAAGTAATAATTAAACCAAATGTCTATTCATGGAGAAATATTCAAGTAGCTAAAGCTTATGTTGTCGGAAGACATTATGAAGAAACCTTAAATAGTCATATGATGAAAAATACCGAATGGGGAGCCGTAGCCTACATACAACATAGTAAGTATGGAAGTCATGTAAGTGTAAGAAACAATAATAATACAAATTATTTGACAGGTTATGCGGCTGTTTATGAACCAACAACAGGCTATACAGGAACAAGTGAATTATGTAGTAAAACCCCAGAAGCATGTAATGAATATGGCGGAGTAACAACACCAGGAGAAGATGGAACATATAACACAAATTATTTTAACAAAACAAGTGTAGTGGCAAGTACCACAGGAAATTATAGTGGAATTTATGATATGAGTGGAGGAGCCTGGGAATACATGATGGCAGGAATGGACGATAATAGTACAAGCGATGGTCATACTGGAAGATTATCATCAGGACGCCATAATGTATATAATTCAGGATTTATAGGAAAGTTAACATGTCCATCTTGTAATGATACAGGAGTAGAAGTAAATCATAGTATATTAGAAGTAACAGAAGGGATAGCATTACCAACAGATGAAAGATATTATGATAAATATGATTATAGTACTAGTGTAAGTACGTTTAATCGAGGATATTTAGGAGATGCCACGAAAGAAATGGGACCTTTTCAATCTATGGAATATGGAAACCAAACAAGAAACATAGGAAGTTGGTATAATGATGAAGCATGGTTTATTAGCATTAATTTTCCATGGATTAGACGTGGTGGAGGAACAGTTCTAGGTTCAGGAGTTGGCACATTTAATTTCGATCATGATTATGGACATGCTAACGATAGTTATAGTTTTCGCCTCATTCTTGCTTTTTAAAAAATAGATAATATATAAATTAAAATTCTATTTTAATTTACACAAATGTATAATATGTGGTCTAAAATAATTCTATTAACTTGACTTAGGGGGGGGGTAATATTATATAATCATTCTAGAATAGAGTGATTATAAATGAATAAAAATGAAAAAATAATAGCATTAAGCATCACAGTAATAATGTTAATAAGTGTTATAAATATATTAACATTTACTAAGTATGAAAAAATAATAAAAGATGAAGAAATAGAAAATTTAAATATAGCCTTTTATAAAGAAAATGAGAAAGTAAATGATATGCCAACAAAAGAAAATAGTGAAGGATTAGTGTTTATAGATGGTGAGTGTGATAATGGAGCAAGTATCGAATGGAATAAAGATGAATGGGCTCCATTAATCAAAAACTTAACTAAAAGTAAAACAAAATGTACATTATATTTTAATGATAAATATATTGATCGTGAATTAAATGGAACAGATCCAGTATTAGGAAATAAATTAATACCAATCACAATCAATGAAGAAAATGGAAAAGTAACAAGAGCAAATGAAAAAGAAAAATGGTATGACTATAAAAATCAAAAGTGGGCAAATGCTGTAATTTTGCGAGATGGAAAAAGTGATCCAGGAGCAGGAGTAGAAATAAATGAAAATGATATCGAAAGCTATTTTGTATGGATTCCAAGATATCGATATCAAATATTTGATGAAGGAAATTATAATGGATTAGGAACTAAAGAAAATAATGCTCAAATAATTAAAATCGAGTTTGAAAATAAAGATGTAAAGCCTCAAAGTGGAAGTAAAAAAGGCGAATGGTTAACGCATCCAGCATTTACAGCTTTTAATACGAATGGAATTTGGGTAGGAAAATTTGAAACAGGATATGATGGGGCAGATAGTTCAGCAGCTGCTTCAGTAGATCCAGTCGATGAACAAGCGGCAATTGAAGCAGCAAGCAAAGTCATAATTAAACCTAATGTATACTCGTGGCGTGGAATTCAGTTAGCTAAAGCTTACATTATAGGATTAAATTACGAGAGAAATTTAAACAGTCATATGATGAAAAACACCGAATGGGGAGCCGCAGCATATTTAAGTCAAAGCAAATATGGTGTTGGCAAAGAAATAAGAATTAATAATAATGCCAGTTATATAACTGGCTATGCAGGCATTCATGAACCAACCACTGGTTTTACTGGAACTAATGAAATATGTGATACTACCCCAAATGCCTGTAATGAATATAGTGGTTCAGTACCAGGACAAAACGGAACATACAATACTAATTATTTTAATAAAGATAGTGTTGTTGCTAGTACCACAGGAAATTATACAGGAATTTTTGACATGTCTGGAGGAACTTGGGAATATACTATGACTGGAATTGAAGATGGGACAGGAAGTGGTAATTTTTCATCAGGGCGAAATGCATTACATAATTCAGGATTTAATGGTTTATTAACCTGCCCAACGTGTGATGCTGATAGTGGTAATGATACAAGCATAACAACAGTTTCAAACGGAATTGAACAACCAACAGATTCAAGATATTTTGATAAATACAAATATGATCCGGAAAGTGTAACATATAATAGAGGCATATTAGGAGATGCTACGAAAGAATTAGGTCCTTTTCAAAATGTAAAATATACAACATTAGGGAGAGTTATAAATAGCTGGCATGATGATGAATCTTGGTTTATTAATAGTTTTAATCCTTGGGCTATACGAGGTGGTTCATCAAATAATGGTATTGGTAGTGGGGTTTTAACTTTTGACTGTTCATCAGGAGGCAATCTTGGATATGTAAGTTATCGTCTTGTTTTAGCATCTTAAAAAATTAGTATGTGTAAAATAAAATATTAATTTATTTTGCACATTTTTTGTTAGCAAAAATCGCAAATGTATAAATACGTGGTCTAAAATAATCTTAATCTCTTGACTTAGGGGGGGGGGTAAAGTTATATAATTACTTGTAGAATAGGTGATTATATGAAGCTAGAAAAGTATGAAGATAAAAGTAAGAAAAAAAGAAAAAAATTACTAATAAGTTTAGGAGTAATAGTATTAATAGGTGTCTCATTATTACTTTATAAAACCTTTGCAAGTTTTAGAGAAGAAGTAGAATTTCCGATAATGAATGGTAAAGTAGATTATTTTGGTAATAGTGATGTTTATTTTGCCTTTTATAAAGGAAATGAACCATTAGAAGAAATGCCAAGTAAAGATAATAGTGAAGGATTAGTATTTATAGATGGCGAGTGTGATAATGGAGCAAGTATTCTTTGGAATAAAGAAGAATGGTCACCATTAATTAAAAATTTAACTAAAAGTAAAACCAAGTGTACATTATATTTTAATGATAAATATATTGATCGTGAATTAAAAGGAACCGATCCAGTACTAGGAAATAAATTAATACCAATAACAATCAATGAAGAAAATGGAAAAGTAACAAGAGCAAATGAAAAAGAAAAATGGTATGACTATAAGAATCAAAAGTGGGCCAATGCTGTAATTTTGCGAGATGGAAAAAGTGATCCAGGAGCAGGAGTAGAAATATCTGAAAATGATATTGAAAGTTATTTTGTATGGATCCCCAGATATCGATATCAAATATTTGACGAAGGAAACTACAATGGCTTAACAACTAAAGCAAATAAAGTTCAAAAAATCAATGTTATATTTGAAAGTAAAGATGTAGAAGCCCAAAATGGAAGCAAACTAGGAGAATGGTTAACGCATCCAGCCTTTACCACATTTAATACGAATGGGATATGGGTAGGTAAATTTGAAACCGGTTATGATGGAGCTGAAAGCACTGGAGCAGCTCAAGTAAATCCAGCAGATGAAAAAGCAGCAATCGAAGCAGCAAATAAAGTAATAATCAAACCAAATGTCTATTCATGGCGAAGTATTCAAGTGGCAAAAGCTTATACAGTTGGGTTACATTATGAGCAAGGTTTAAATAGTCATATGATGAAAAATACCGAATGGGGAGCTGTGGCCTACTTACAACACAGTATATATGGAAGTCATACAAGTGTAAGAATCAATAATAATACTAATTATTTGACGGGATATGCAGCAAGATATGAACCAACAATTGGATTAACAGATTCAAATGAATTATGTAGTAATACACCTGATGCTTGTAATGAATATGGAGGAGTAACTGCACCAGGAGATGATGGAACATATAATACTAATTATTTTAATAAAGCAAGTGTCGTAGCAAGTACAACTGGTAATTATACTGGAATCTATGATATGAGTGGAGGAGCTTGGGAATGTATGATGAGTGGAATGGATGATAACAGTACTGGTGATGGAACAACTGGCAAATTATCTTCAGGACGACATGATGAATATAATTCAGGATTTATAGGAAAGTTAACATGTCCAACTTGTAATGATACAGGAGTAGAAGTAAATCATAGTATATTAGAAGTAACAGAAGGAATAGAATTACCAACCGACAAAAGATATTTTGATAAATATGATTATAGTATAAGTAATTCTACATATAATCGAGGATATTTAGGGGATGCCACGAAAGAGATGGGACCATTCCAAAGTATGAAATATTTAACTCAATCAAGAAGTGTAGGCAGCTGGTATAACGATGAGACTTGGTTTGTCAATTTAGGGGCTCCGTGGGTCGTACGTGGTGGCAGTTTTCTTCATGGTAATGGTTCTGGCATATTTAGTTTCGGTGACTCGTTCGGCGATACGTATATCGACTACAGTTTCCGTCTCGTTCTCACATACTAGTGGTTTACCAATTTCCATAACTTTTTGAAAGACAATAGTGTATAATTTGGCGTGTGTAAATAAAAAAAATATTAGATTTATAAAAAAACACGTGGTCTAAAATAATGTTAGTAGCTTGACTTAGGGGGGGGGTATTATTATATAATAACTCTAGAAATAGAGTGATAGTAATGGAAAAA
>CANQSC010000022.1 GCA_947626445.1 uncultured Bacilli bacterium | reverse complement strand
TATAATATTAATTACTATGTTTTTGATGTATTTTTACATCTATTTATTCTTTAGACACAGTTAACTTAATGGGACCGGAAATTGAACACCGCTGAACACCACTGAACACCGCTGAACACCACTGAACACCGCTGAACACCGCTGAACACCACTGAACACCGCTGAACACCGCTGAACACCACTGAACACCACTGAACACCACTGAACACCGCTGAACACCGCTGAACACCACTGAACACCACTGAACACCGCTGAACACCACTGAACACCGCTGAACACCACTGAACACCACTGAACACCACTGAACACCACTGAACACCACTGAACACCAATAGCTTACTTTGGTCAGCTCTGGTCTGCTCATAATTTTATTTTTTTATCATTTCTAAAAATGTTTCACAACATTTATTAAAATAATTTTGTTTTAAGCAGATAATGCCAAAATCTCTTTTAGGTATCTTTGGTATTACATTTAATTCATATAATTCTTTTTGTTTTAATTCTTTTAAAACATATTCTTTAGTTACTACTCCTACTCCATAACCTATTTTAGCAAATTCAATTAATAAATTAGAAGATGCTGCATCAATAACACTATGTAAAGTAACATTATTTTCTTTACAATATTTTTCAATATAATCTCTTGAACTAGATGGTTGTTTTTGCATTAAAATTGGTAATTTAACTAAATCTTTTAAATTAAGTTTTTGATTTATTAATTCATGATAATCTTTACTTACGACAAAAATATCTTCTAAAGTTCCTAATTTCTGATACCATAAATCATCGGTTATTATTAAAGGAAATTTATTAATTATAAAATCAATATTTCCTTTTTTTAAATCTTCTTTTAATTTACTTGTTGGGTCTGTACTAATCTCAAAATTAACACTTGGATAGTCTTTATGAAACATTTTAATATAAGGCATTAAAAAATTTTTAGCTAAAGTAGTACTAATACCTATTCTAATTGTACCCACTAGTAAATCTTGACCATCTTTAATTTTTTGAGTTGCTTTAGAAAGTAGATTTAAAGCTTCTTCAATGTCATTAAATATTAAATTACCTTCTTTAGTTAAAATAACGCCTTTTTGATTTCTAATAAATAATTTACAATTATAAATACTTTCTAATTTTTTAATTTGTTTAGTTATTGCTGGTTGAGAAATGTGTAATTTTTCACTAGCCTTTGAGATATTTTTAGCTTTGGCTACTTCATAAAATAAATTCCATAAATCTAAATTCATTATAACCTCCTGTTATATTAACTATAAATAATATATATTTTTATTATATTTAAAATTGTGATATATTGTCAATAGAAAGAGGTAGTTGATATGGAAGTAAAAAAAGATTTAGAAATTAAAGATATGTATCATTTTTTAGAAACTTATTGTGAAAAAAAGCATTATGAAAATGCTTTAGTTGCCCTGCCTTTTGCTAGAGAAGTCCATAAAGATCAAAAACGTTTAGGTGGAGATCCTTATATAGTTCATCCTTTAAGTGTTGCTTTCTTTTCGATTGGTGCTGGACTTGATTCTGATAATATTATTAGTGGTTCACTATTACATGACACGATTGAAGACCAAAATGCTAATTTAGATTTAATAAATATTACTGATGAAATTAAAAATATTGTTAATTTACTTACTTTCATCAAAGACAATAGTAATAAAGATATTGCTTTAAAAAATTACTATGAAAATATTAAAACTAATTGTGATGCCATTATAATTAAATTAATTGATCGAATTCATAATTTATCAACAATGAATAATGCCTTTTCTTTAGAAAAAATGAAAAACTATATTTTGGAAACGCAAAAATATGTTATACCTTTAGCTGATTATGCTAAAGAACATTACCAAAATATAGCTAATAAATTATGGTTATTAAAATTTTATTTAACAACACTTGTTAATACTACTAATTATGTTATTGATGAAGAAGAAAAATTAGTTAGAAAAATCAGTTAGATAATTGGTTAATAAACTAATTTCTTCTTCAATTTTTTTTCTTTCTTCTTGATGATTATTAGGGATATTTTTTAAGATCTTTTTTAATTTTAATAAATATTCTTGGTAATAATTAAGATACTCTTTATTAAATTTACCAAATAATATTTCTTCTTTAGTTAAAACTTCTTTTCCTTTAAGATATTTCATGATGTGATATAAATGATTCTTATCTTCTAAGATATATTCTTCTTTTAAAGTATAATCTAATTGATTTAAAAAATATCTTAATTTATCATAATCATTATTTGATTGCACAATAATTTTATTGATTGTTTTTAATTTAGTTTTATCTTCTAGAATATGTTTAATAGTATTATATCCCATGCCAGCAATGACTAAAGTATTATAATTAGAAACATCAAGATTTTTAAGGCCATCAGTAAGTACTAAAGGAATGTCTTTTTCTAAATGATATTCTAATAAATTATGATATGCACTATCTAGAGCATTTTGATGAATATCAGTTCCTAGACATTTAATGTTTTTTTGTTGTAACATAATTGGTAAATAAGCATGGTCAGTACCAATATCAATTACTTTATCATTTTTATCAATTAATGAAGCAATTAATTCTAATCTTTTAGTCATTTAAGAAATCCTTTAGTTTTTTAGCTCTTGATGGATGTCTTAATTTTCGTAAAGCTTTGGCTTCAATTTGTCTAATACGTTCCCTAGTTACATTAAATTTTTTACCAACTTCTTCTAGAGTATGACTTGTTCCATCAATAAGACCAAATCTTAGTTCTAGAACTTCTTGTTCTCTTTCTTGTAAGGTACTTAAAACTTCTCTTATTTCTTCTTTTAATATTTCATTTGTTGCATATTCTTCAGGAGTCATGCTATTTGGGTCTTTAACAAAATCACCTAAATGAGAATCATCTTCTTCGCCAATTGGGGTTTCAAGTGATACAGGGTCTTGACTAATTTTAATAACGTCACGAACCTTTTCAACTGATATACCCATTTTTTTAGCAATTTCTTCTTCACTTGGTTCTCTATTTAATTCTAGAGTTAATTGTCTTTGAATTCTAGCCATTTTATTAATTGTTTCAACCATATGAACTGGTACTCTAATGGTTCTGGCTTGGTCAGCTAAGGCTCTAGTAATTGCTTGTCTAATCCACCAAGTTGCATAAGTAGAAAATTTATAACCTTTATCATAATCAAACTTATCAACAGCCTTCATTAAACCAATATTACCTTCTTGAATTAAGTCTAAAAATAATAGTCCTCTTCCCACATATCTCTTAGCAATTGATACAACTAAACGTAAGTTAGATTCAGCTAACCTATTTTTAGCTTCTTCATCGCCATTAGCAACTCTGATAGATAAATCCATTTCTTCTTCCGCTGATAATAAAGAAATTCGGCCTATTTCTTTTAAATACATTCTAACTGGGTCATTAATATTAACATCTTTAGTTATTTCAGCATCATCTAAAATAATTGGCGTTCCATCATCTTCACTATTATCACTTTCTTTGTCATCTTCGCCAACAATTTCAATATTATTGCTTACTAATTCATTATATAAAACATCTAATGAATCATTATCAACATCTAAACCTTTAAGAGACGTTGCTAATTGTTCAAAAGTAATTTTACCTTCTTTTTTACCTAACTCTATTAATTCATTTTTTCTTTCTTCAAAAGTTTTAATTTCTTTAACTTTCTTAACTTTTTCTAATTTTTTATCAGGTTCTTTTTCAACTAATTTAATATCTTCACTTTCTAATATTTCATAGAATTTAGACATATCTTCTTTTTTAACACGACATTCTTTTAAAACTTCAGCTACTTCTCTAAGAACTAAATATCCTTGTTCTTTTCCTAAATTAATTAATTCTTGTTTCTTCATTTCATACTTTGTCATTTCATTCACTTCTTTCTATAATTTTTCTTTATCCTTTTTTAATTCGGTTATTTTAATAGCTATTTCATTTTTTTCACTTTCATCAAAACTATTTTTTTGTTTTAATTTTAATTCTTTAATTTCTTCATCAATCATTATCCTTTTCATACTTTTGATATATTCTTCCATTTTAGCATCGGTTAATTCTTCTTCTTTTATACTATTTATTACTTCTTTTATGTCATCTTTAATTGGTGAAGTCTCAACATAACTTAAGAAATCAGCCAAATTAATCGTCTTGTGCTTTTCAAAGTAGTATAATACTTCACTGGCAATTTGTCGATATTTTTTTAAACTGAAATAGTTTAATTTTTTTTGATACATTTTAAGATATTTAACATCATTCATCATATAATATAAAATAGCATTAGCACACATTTCATATTTATTTTTTTTAGGTCTATCTTTTTCTTGTTTAATGGGAATATCTACTACTTTTTTTTCATTCTTACTTAATTCACTTTTTAATAAATCATAAGATAAATCATAATCTTTAGCTAATTTTTTAATGGTTATTTCTTGTTCTAATTCATCTGATTTTTCTAAGACTTTTAAAACATCTTTAATATACTTTACTAATTCTTTAGAATCAGCTAAATTTTTATTTTCTTTTAAATAGGCTAATTTAAATTCTAAAAATGAGATGGGATGTTTTAAACATTCTTCCATTTGTTCTTTGCCATAATTTATTAAAAATTCATCAGGGTCTTTCGCTTTACTTAGTCTAACAACATCAATATCAATGCCAGCAGATTCTAATAAGATACCATTATTATAAGTATTTATTTTACCAGCAGAATCATTATCAAGCATTAAGGTAAGCGGAACTCTTAATTTTCTAATTAAATCAATTTGTTCTTTGGTAAGACTTGTTCCCATTAAAGCAATGGTATTGTAAAAGCCCATTGAATACATCCGCATAGCATCCATATTGCCTTCAACTAAAATAACTTTTTTTAAAAGTCTTACTTTTTCTTTAGCGCGATGATAATTATATAAGACATTACCCTTTTTAAATAAAATTGTTTCTTTACTATTTAAGTATTTGGGGGTGGCATCTTTTAAATATACTCTTCCTGTAAAAGCAACTACTTTACCATCCGGATTTTCAATCGGAAAAATTATCCGATTTGAAAAAACATCATGATAATCTAAACCGCTTTTTCTAATCAAGCCTAAATTTTCTAATAAGTCATTTTGATAATTTTTCTTTTCCAGTAAGGACCCTAAAGAATTATCTTCTAAGGCTAATCCTAAATGAAAAGTTAAAATCATTTCATCAGTAATATTTCTACTATGCAAATATTCTTTAGCTCTTTTAGCTTCTTTAGATTGTAAATTATTTTGATAAAATAAACTAGCTAATTGCATAATTTTAAATTCTTCTTCATGTTCTTCTTTCGGTTTTTGATAATTATTTGTAAAGTTCATACCAATTTTATTAGCAACAATCGAAACGGCTTCTAGAAAACTAACATTTTCATATTCTTTAACAAAGTTAAAAACATTTCCACCTGCTCCACAAGAAAAACATTTATATAATTGTCGTTCTTTACTAACACTCATTGATGGTGAATGGTCTTGATGAAAAGGACAAACCCCAAAATAATTTTTACCCTTTAAAGTTAAGGGAACATAAGAACTAATGATTTCAACAATGTCTGCACTTTTTCTAATTTCATCTATTTGACTTTCCTTAACTGCCATATTTTTTTCCTTTCTAATATTATATATTACCCCTAAGGGGTCAATTTCCTTTTTTTAACTCAAAAAAAATGCTAAAATTAGCATTTTTTAGCATATCATAGCATTTTTTACACTTTTTTACCAACAAAATATACTTGTTTATTTAAAACTTTTTTACTACAAGTTATTAATATAACCAAATTATCTTCCTTACTTTGATAAGATAATTTACCATCTTTATCTTTATAATTAACTGCAATAATTTGATATTTTCTTTCTTGATTATTTTCTTTAATAAAAAACTCATCACCAATTTTTAATTCTTCTAATTTTTTAAAATAGGAATGAATTCCATCCCCTGAATGACTAGCTAAAAGTAAATGATTATTATTTTTAATACTCATTATTCCTGTTGTTAAATTATTTTTTTCATTATCATTAGGAAAAAATGGTTTGGTAAAGGCTATTCTTGGAATGACTAAAAGTGAAAGATTCTCGCTAGCAAAAGCTTTAATTTCAATTATTTTTTGATAAGATTTATGATAGGCATATGGACCAATAATAATTAAAATCAAACTAAGCAAACAAATATTTTTTAAGGAAGAACGCCATGGCAATGGTAAAAAGCCCAAACATCGGTTCAAAACCACTTTCATACGTATTAGGGATGTCTTCATAATAGTAATCATCTTCATCTTCATATTCTTCTTCATCGTCTTCTACAGTAACTTCTACTATTCTATCACTGTAAATAAATGTAATATCACGATTAACATAATAATCTGGTTTATCTAAAAATTCTATAGTTTTATCTGGATTAAAAATTTTAATTTCAAAATAATCGCTGAAAAATGGTATATTAAAATATCCAGCTGTGACATAAATTGGTTCTTTTATTTTCGAATTAGTAATTTCATCTATAAAAGAAAGACAATATTTTTTAACTTTGACATTTGCTTTTATTTTAATATTTGACGCTGGCATGTTAAAACTATTATTATTAATTTTTATTTCGTTACCTTTTTCATCAATAATAAATAAAGACTCTATTTCATAAAACTCATTTTCAATAATATTAAGTTTTACAAGTTCATTATATTTTGCTTTGTTAATAAATTTTATTTCTACTTCGGTAACAAGATTTTCAATTGTATATTCTTTTTTCTTAGTTTTAGCTGTAATAGTAACATCTTCATTTGGCATGATAAAGGATAATTCTTTTAAATTGACATCTTTTCCATTAACATAAAGATTGGTTAATTCATATCCAGCTAAAACTTTAACATTAATTTTAATTGTATCTCCTACTTTAGCATTTTCTAAGGGGTCAATTTCAATCCCTTCACTATTTTTAACTTTTATATTATGAATTTTTTTAGAAACTTCAATGTTTACATAAACATCTTCATTTGGCATAGTAAAGGAATTGTTATCAATTGTTAATTTAGTACCATCTTTTTTCGTTATACTAAAATCTTTTAAATCATAATCATCATGAACTTTAAAGTTATAAACTACTTGTTCATTTTTTAAAGATTCACTTGCTATTTCTAAATCATAGCCAACTTGATTACTTGGAAAATGAATATTAAAAATAGCAGGAACAACATTAATTTCTAAAGTTGTTAAGGCAGTACAAGGTTTTACTACTTCGGTATAATTTGACCTAGTTGGATGATTTGAATCAAAATAATACCCATCTTCTTTATAATCTTCAATATCAATATTAGTTGTAAATTTACCTAATCTATAACCTTTAATATAAAAACCATCTTCTTCTTCTCTTATTTCACAAGGACAATTATCATCAATATGATATTTACCTTCCCATTCTTTAGGAATATAAGTCCATTCTCCTTGTTTAACTTCATAGGAAAACTTTTTTTCTTCGATCATTTCTTTACCTTGTTTTAATAATTCTTCACTTATTTGATGATATTTATTGGTATCAAAAGAAAATGATATGGTGTCTTTATTTGATTTAGCAAAATTTTCAAAAATATATAATTGCATAGCAAGACGTTTATCTAAGTTTTCTGTAGATGCTTTCTCACCATTAGTTGTTAAATATAAAGCATTTAATTCAAAGGGTTCCATAAAAAGTCTTTCATTTCTTTTAATATATGTTGATGTATCAACATATTCGGCATTACCTCTTTCTTGAAAGATTGGTAAATTATCATCTAAATTTGTAGCTAAGTAAAAAGGATATTGTTTACCATTATTCGTATAAGTGTAATTATATGGCTGTTCATTTTTTAAATTAAGATCTAAGGCTTTGGTCTCTTTCATGCCAATTAACGACAGAAGTAGAGATACTCCTAGTAAAACTAATCCCCCTTTTTTTCGATTATTATTTTTCATTTTAAACTCCTTCTAGGAGTTTTTGTCTTTTAAGCAATTATTATTATATTTAAAATTTATTAACTTGCAATAAACTTCTTATTTTTCGACAAAATTTCTATTAAATAGAATAAAATATTAGCTAATAAACCTCCTATAAAAGCCCCCGTTAGATTATTAATAAAAAAAGTACAAGCAAAAATTAAGATACCACCTATAATTGCATAGATAATTTGATAATTATATTTTATGGGTGAATAATTATTAAATGGCATATAAAAGATTGATACAAAAATAACTGAAGAATTTAATAAATTTAAAAATAAATTAGAATCGGCTTTACTAAGAGAATAAATTAATGTTAATAAACAATATGTTCCCATAGTTATAAAAGGTATTTCTTTTTTATAGTAAAATCTTGTACATAAAATAATTAAACTAATAAGCATTAAAATAATACTAGTAATGCCTACACCACCAATACTTCTTCCTAAAAAGACATCAATTGTTTGATAAAATATCGGCATCTTACCTTCGATTGGATTATAAAAATTAGCTTGTCCTAAATATATTAATAAAATTGCGGTTATAAATAAAGGCGAGATGATTATTTTAAATTTATCAATAATAAATATAATAATAAAAATAACGAGACTAGAAATAAAAATAGATAATTCACATGGTAACGCAATTGATATTAAAAAACCTAATAAATAATTTTTTTCTAATTTATGATAGATTATTAAATCAACTAATATTCCACTAAAAAGGCCACTTAAGGATAAAGCTAAGGGTTTTAAGGCTTCTACTAAAGATAATTGTTTACTAAAATAGTAATTTAAACCATTTTTATAGAAACCAAAAAATGCTAAAACTATTAAAAGTAATAACCAAATTAAATTATCAGTTTTAATCTTTTTTTCATAATGAGTAATCACTTTTCATCCCTCCTTAGCTTTATAAAACTAGGACAAACATATTCACATAAACCACAAGAAAGACATTTATTCATTTTTTTATTTAAAATTGGTTCACATCCCATTGGACAAACTCTAAGACATTTACCACAAGAAATACAAGGCTTTTGTTCTTTTTCTTCTTCTAAAAAGAATATTGATTTAAGCTTTTCATCAATAATTAAATTATCAATATCGATGCTTCGATTTAAAATATTATTTAAATGAGCTTTCTTATCCGTAATCTTTAACCTCTCTAAAACTTCATTTATATTAGTACCTTTTTTTACTTTAATAACTTCTTTATTTTTAATATTACCACTAATTGTTATATAACAATCTAAAAAAGTTTGATGATAAAAAAGGGCATATAAAATATTTAAAACATTATCTATATCAATTATACTCATTTTAACATTAAAATGTTTTTCTAAAAGTAAATTATGGGCGATAGGATAAATATCAGGGACAAGAGTTATCGATATAAAAGGATATCTACCTAAAATATTAGAAAATAAACTAATGCTTTCCGAATCATTTTCTTTTAATAAAATTTTTACTTCAACAAAATTAAATGTTTCTCTAATAATATCTAAAACATCTAAAATATCATCTAAATACTTAGCAAAAATAAATTTATTATTAGCATTATAAATATCATCAGTTAATACTTTAAAATACAAAGTATCACTTACTTTTTCTAAATTAAATTCTGGATAATATTTATTAATTAATTCTAAGATTTCTTTTTTATCATATTTTAATTTTCGTTTATTTTTCTTTCTTTGTTCTTCTTTAAAATTATTTTTGATTACTAAATATTTTTGATTATTGATGGTTACAATATTTTTTAAGGTACCACTTATCGGACTAAATAATTTATGTTCCAAATTAGAAAATAATAATTCGCCTTTTTTAACAGTCTTAGTTTTAATATTTAAACTTGCTTTGTCAATAATTGGAATATATACTTCTTTGGGGTCAAAAAAATCATCTAAAAAGTTACTTACTAAAATATTATTATCTTTTTTGATACACATCTTCTTCATAAGCCATCACAAATTAATTATACACTAAAGTTTAAAAAAATACTATTTAATATACATTCTTCCTTGATAACGAGTTCGATATTCTTGTTTTATTTTTCTTAAATAATAACTATTTAATAATTGATGAGTATTATTTTTTAAAACAATATGGTCAATATCATAATCATCAACTATTCTAAATATTTTATTTTTTAAACCTTCCATATCTTCTAAATCTAATGAAGAATTAATATCGACAAATAAGGTTTCATTTTGATAATAAAGTTCCACCGCAATCACCATAGATAGTGTAACAAATAATAAAAAAAAGAAATATCTATTCGACAAAAGAAGTCAAAAAAAAAGATTAATCACGACGATGTTTTCTTGCGTTCTTAATCATTTCTTTTTTAGCATTTCTTCTTTTCACGCCAGGTTTTTCATAATGTTTTCTTTTCTTAAGTTCAGAAGGGACACCACTTTTAGCAAATTTCACTTTAAATTTTCTTAATGCGTTGTCAATATTTCCATCTTTAACAATTACTTTATTTGAATTCATATATTATCCCTCCCTTCCTTGTTTTTCTAAAAAAGATTATAGCACTAGAAAAGGATAATAACAAGCAAAAATCACTAATTATTCACTATTAATAACTTTATCAGTGATAAAATATAAGTCATTTAAATCATAACTACTATCTTTATGAATCCCATATAAAAACACTTCAATTTGCTTATTTTTGAAATAATCATGAATCTTACTTGTATAAACACTTTCTAATAAACAAATAAAATCAAATTCTTCATAATTATTATCGGAATTTAAAACATAATTTAAATACCCTACTTTATAATTTCGATTCATTAAAGCCATTTTTTTAATAATTTTTTTATGAAAACTCATTAAATAAATATTTTTATTTTGTTCTTTTACTAATATTTTATGTAATTTTAAATAATCAATTTTTAAATCTTTAATTTCAATTAAAAAAATTTTATTACTATTTAATTTAAGTAAATCTTTTAAAGTAGGAATACCTACTAATTCTTTTAAAGGCGTACTACTAATTAATTTTAAATTATAAATAGGACTATGATGAATGACAAAATAACCATCTAGAGTTGTCCATATATCACATTCAAATCCCACGTAATTTGCATCATTAATAGCATTTAGAAAAGATGGTATTGTATTTTCTTTAGAATTATTGATTTTTAAACCTCGATGAGCAATTAAATTTTTCATATTATATTTTATGTTTTTTCTTAAATCCTAAAACTATTACTTTAAATAAAATGACAATAATAATAGCACAAGTGCCAAAAACATATAAAGCTAAATTTTTAATTTCTTTTTCTTCCGTTTTAGGACTAATATTTTCATTAAAAACTGGTAAATCTTCTTTAATATTTTTATAAAAAGTATATTTTTCTAATTCTTCATTATTGTTAAAAACAGTATACACGGCTTTTTCATTATCTTCTTTAATTTCAACGGTATTTTTTTCATCTATTAAATTATAATTAGCTTTGATTTTAGTCTCACCATCAACTAAATAAACCGTATAATCATTTACTTTAGAATCAAAAGGAATTGATAATTTACCATTTAATACTTCAAAATGTTTAATAGTTTCAGCATTAACATTAAAACTTAAAAAAAGCAAAAGAAAAAAGAATAATTTTTTCATGAGACCTCCTATATCATTTTTAATAAAATTTCATTCATTACATATAGTTTGTCCTCAGGAATAAAAATATATTCTTTTTTTTGTTTTAATTCTTTATTTTTTATTAAAGGTTTTATTGGATATACATCTTCAATATTAACATGATATTTATTTTTAAATTCATTAACATTAATGCCTTTGGTTTTTCTTAAACCTAACATTATTTCATTATCCATAATTTCTTTTTGGGATAAAATTTTTTCTTCGCTTCTAAAATCTTCGGTAATATATTTAAAGAAGTTACGAGTATTAGTATATCTTACTTTATCAACATAACCACTAGCTCCTAAACCAAAACCATAATATTCACCATTTTCCCAATAATTTAAATTATGAATTGATTCATATCCTTTTCTCGCAAAATTACTAATTTCATAATGGTTAAATCCCGACCTTATTAAAATCTCACTTAAAGTCTCATACATTAATGCTTCATCTTCTTCATCTAATTTAGGAATATTATTTACTTTAAGCAAAGTATGGTCTTCTAAAATTAAGCTATAAGTACTAATATGGTCAGGTTTTAATTTTAAAAATAATTTTAAATCTTTTCGTAAATCATCTAATGTTTCATTATAAAAACCATACATTAAATCTAAACTAATATTATCAAAACCTAAACTTCTGGCTAAATTAATTTTTTCTTTGGCAGTTTTAAATTCGTGATGTCTTCCCAGTAAATCTTGTAAATGCGGTATAAAGCTTTGAATACCTATGCTAAGTCTTGTTACATTATAAAATTTTAATAATTTTAACATTTGCATATTAATATCTTCTAAATTACATTCAAAAGTAAATTCAATATTTTTCATTTTTTTAAATTTTTTAGTTAAATTTAAAAGATATTCTAATTCTTGTAAAGATAAGGCTGAAGGTGTTCCTCCCCCAATATAAATAGTTCTAATATTATCATCCATATAATAATTTTCAATTTCATTACTTAATTTTTTTAAATAAGGTCTAGCCCAAGATGAATCATAAAACATTTTACAAAAATCACAATAAGAACAAATTCTTTTACAAAACGGAATATGAATATAAACACTTCTCATAATTTTGGCCCTCCATCAATAATACTTTCTATTACATCTACTCCATATTTATTACATAAACGATTATATTCCATACTCATAAAATCATTTAATAATAAATAATTAGGATTAGTCTGTAAGATACTTAGGATATTATATAATGAAGTAACTTGTTCAGTTTCTAGAGAATTACTTTCATTTACAACATTTTCATAATACTTAATAATTTCCTTTAAGTCTTCTTTAGGATATTTTGCTTTTAAATTATTAATAATATCTAATACTTCTATCATATACTTCATCCTCATAGATATTATAACAATTTTGAATGCTTTTTTAAATACTATTTATTTTTTCGATGTAAATTTCTTTGAAAAATTTTTAAAGTTTCTTGATTATATTCTTCAATATTCTTTATTTGTTCGGACATTAAAGGTCGACAATAAGTGTTTAAATCATTAGCACTATAAGGAAGTTTTTGGATAGGCATAGCATATTTTACCCAATAATCACAAATAATTAAACGTTCTTCATTAGTCATATCTTTGATTTTTTTCTTACTTGCAACTAAATTATGAAATTTTTTATCTTTTAAAATATCTAACATTTTAAGGGCTTTATCACTATCAACTTTTCTCATTAATAGATATTTTTGATAAAATCTTTTAGCTTCTAAAACATTTTCCTTAGAAACTTTTTCATTAATATAACCAAAAGCATTAATATATTTAGCATCTAATTCTTTTACCCGTTCAAAAACAACATTATAAAGCTTTTTAACATCTTTAACATTTAAAAATTCTGCTAAATCATAAATTGATAATTTAAAAGATATCATAAATAAAATCCAAAAATTAATATTTTTATAGACAATATAAAATTTATCTTTTTCTTCATTTGGCTTATTATTTACAGTAATTTTATGATGTTCTAATTCTAATTTTCTTTGTTCATATTTTAATTTGATTTTTTGTTTAGTAATTGCATCTACACAATTATTTAAAAATTGAATATCATCTTCTTCTCTAATCATTATAGCTAAAGTATCGGTATTTAAATGATGTTTTTCATGAAGTTGTTTAAAAGTTTCATAATTATCATTTAGTAAATCATCAATCATTTGATAACATCTTTTAAAACTATTATAACGTTTTACTAAGGCAATTTGAGTATAACTATCAACATTCACACCAAATTTTTCTAAAACTGCTAAGCGTTTAAATAATGTTAAATCATCTAAACTCATTGTTTTACTTATCATTTTATTAATTTGACCATAAAATACAGGATTATAATAGGGACTTGTTTTAATATTATAAATATTAAGTATTTTATTAATCCCTTCAATTGATAAATCTTTTTTATAAGCAATTTCAATTAACATGTAACCATCAAAAATCATTTTAACAATTTCATCTAATTCGTCTTTATCAATTAAATTACTATTAAGATTTCTAGCCATTTTAATTTCATAGGCTAATTTAGGATTATAATTAGGATTTTTATTATCTTCTAAAGTTTTTAATTTATTTAAAATACTTGTTTCACTTAAATGATATTTAAAAGCAATATCTTTCAGTTTTTCCCCATTTAAAAGGTCAGCAAATATTTTCTTATCTTCTGCCATAATAACCTCGACTATTTTTTTGATAAACTAATCTTTGATTCATTCTTGATGTTTCAACATTAAAATCTTTAATTTTTTTAATTTCTTCTTCATGATAAGGTAAACAATATTTATTTAAACTACTTAATTTATAAGGAAAATCTCTAGATGATAAAGCAAACTTTACCCAGTTATCAGCTATTAAACGATGCTCTTCTTCACTCATTGTATCAATTCTTTTATGAGATTTTATAAGATTCATAAAATCTTGTTCATCAATCATTTTTAACATTTGTTTAGCTTTTTCGATATCAGTTTTTTTAGCAATCATATATTCTTTATAAAAATTAATAGCTTTTTCTAAATTAGCAGAACTACTACTATAATCTAAATAATGTAAAGCTCGATGATAAATACTGTTTAAGTCTTCTGCTTTTAAAAATAAATTATCATGTAATTTTTTTACATCACTTATCTTAAACATTTTAGCAAGGTCATTAATAGATATTCTAAATGTTAGAATAAATAAAATCCAAAAACGACCATTTTTAGTAATGCTTTCAATTTTAGGGTCTACTGTTTCTTTAGGTTTGATATCAATTTTTTTAACTTCATCATCAATTCTAGCATGATATAAATTAGAAATTTGTTCACAAGTTTCTTTAGCAAAATTATTTTCTAAAAAATGAGAACTATCATTATTAGTTAATAAATTTCTTACAGTTGATTTAGCTAGGTTATATTTAATAGCTAAAGTAGTACAATCAAGATCATTTTCTAAAAAATCTTCTATCATTTTAAAATTTAATTGCCAACGACGATAGTTAACAAGGTCAAAACCAAAATCTTCTAATTTGATATTAGGATATTGTTTTTCTAATTTTAAAATTCTTTGATATTTAATATTAACTTTTAAAGAAGCTGTTTCATGTAATTTTTCTTTGATTCTTTTTACTTTTTTTTCATCAAAATAAGTTGATGATTTAATATTATAAATTACTTGATTAAGATCATGTTCAGTTAAATTATTTAAAACAGCTATTTCAATTGGTAAATAGTTATTTAATATCATATCCGCAACTTTAAAAATTAAGTCTTTGTCAATAACGTTATTAATTTTTAAAGACTTTTCCATTAAAATCGTATTATAAAGTTTTGGATTATAATTTGGATGATTAACCGTATTTAAAGATCTAATTAATGAATTAATAGCTGGTTCATCGATATAAGTTAAAGTATCAGCTATTTCACGTGTTGAATATCCTTGTAATGATAAATTAATAATTTTTTTCTCATAATTACTTAACATAAAAAATCCCCCTTTTTTCGGTAGTTTATATTATTACATAAAAAAAAGAGGAAGTCAATGTTAAAATTTCAGCTGGATAGTGTTTCCAAAGTGGGGAGATTCTAAAAAAGCCATTTATACAATAAAAAAATGGTTAAAACCTAAAAATTGC
>CANQSC010000021.1 GCA_947626445.1 uncultured Bacilli bacterium | reverse complement strand
ATGCCAAAATCATCATCTAAACTATTAGTTGTCATGAAAAATGCGACGGGAAGAGTAGAAATACCTGGTTCTCCTTTAGGCCCGATTGGTCCATCAGGTCCTGGAACGCCTTGTGGTCCGGTTGGTCCCGTTGGTCCTTGAAGACCTGGAAAACCTTGTTCACCCATTTCTCCACGTTCACCTTTAGGTCCTATAGGTCCTATTTCTCCTTGTGGTCCCGTAGGTCCAGTTGGTCCTGTAGGCCCATCGATTCCTTGAGGTCCAATTTGTCCTGGAGGACCTTGCATGCCTTGCGGTCCAATAAGTCCTTGCTCCCCACGTGGTCCTTGTTCTCCTCTTGGACCTTCAAGTCCTTGAATTCCTTGTTCCCCACGAGGACCTTGAATTCCTTGATCACCTTGTGGTCCTTGGATACCACGTTCACCTTGGGGTCCCATCGGTCCAACTGGCCCTTGTGGTCCAATAGGTCCAGCTGGTCCCGTATCTCCTTGATCACCTTTAGGTCCTTTTATTACTCCTACATTTTCCCAATCTTGAGTTTCATTAGACCAAACATATAAGTTTTCCCTAACTAAATAGCTTTGACCAATCTCCCCAGTAGGGTGTTCAGCTTTTAGCTCGCTTATCGTATCATAAGAACCTAAAATTGTAACGCTTGTACCTGGTGGGCCCATTTCGCCTTTTTCTCCCATTTCGCCTTGAGGTCCTGGAATTCCCATTGGTCCCATTGGACCCATCGGTCCTTCAATACCTTGCGGTCCAGTAGGTCCCACAGGACCTTGGGCACCAGGATTTCCTTGCGGACCCATAATTCCTTGCGGTCCAACTGGTCCAATAAGTCCTTGTGGACCTTCCATTCCCATCGGACCTGTCGGACCCATTTGTCCTTCTTCACCTTTAAATCTTCCCACATTTAACCAATTATCTGAATTATTTGCCCAAACATATAAATCACCACCAATAATAAATGCTTCTCCAGCTTCACCAGTAGGGTAAGCATCAATTAATTCTTCAACCGAATCATAAACACCTAAAATTGAAATTCCACCACCACTAGGTCCAGTCGGTCCCGTAGGTCCTGGAATTAATTTATAACAATTATAGCTAACATTCATTTGTTTACGGGCTTTTTTTACTTTTTCTAAGGCCTTATAATAATTACTGTCCATAAACATTTCACCTCTTATATATTCTATGATAATAAAAAGATAATGTTTTAAGAATTTACAATTACATAAGTTATTGATATAATTTTATAAGGTGTTGGTAAAAATGATAAAAATTTATAGTTTAAATAATTATATTAAAAGAGAAATGGCTTATGGTGGTCATGATTGCTCAAAAAAGGCAATAATTTTTAATAATGAAAATTGGTTTATAAAATATCCAAGAATAAATCATCAATCATCAGTAGAAGAATATTTAGGTTCAATGATATATCAGAATATTGGTCTTTTAACTCAAGAAGTTAAATTAGGAATAATAAATGATGAATTGGTGACTATTTGTAAAGATTTTTTGGTAAATAATGAAATTATTCTTGATTATAATTGTATAAGAAATTCTCATAGTGATGAAATAGAAAAATATTTTTTAAGCACATCATTAGCTAGTTCTATTAATGATTTAGAACAAATTATGGTTTATATGGATAAAAATAAATATTTTAAAGAATTACCTGATTTAAAAAAACATTTTTGGCAAATGTTTATAATAGATGCTTTAATAAATAATAATGATCGCAATGAAAGCAATTGGGGTATTATTATAAATAAAGATACTAGAGAAATAAGAATAGCCCCAGTATATGATAATGGAGCATCATTTTATAATAAATCTGACGATAATAAATTTAAAAATATTTTAGAAGATGATTTTAAAATTAAACAAGTTTTTTTTGATAGTGCAGTTTCCATTTTTGAAATAGATGGTAAAAAGATAAATCCTTTAAAATATATTATGTCTTTAGAAAATGAAGATTGTAATGAAGCTTTAAAAACTATTGTTCCTAAAATAGATTTAAATGAAATTGAAAATATTTTTAAAGAATTACCTAACCAATATGAAGGCATAAAAATTATAAGTGATATTAGTAAAGATTTTTATTTGCAAATGTTAAAATATCGTTATGAAAAAGTTTTATTACCAGCATACAATAATTTAATCAAATAGTATTTTTACTTTTGATAAATTCTTTTAGCATTTTCATTAATGCTCTTTTTTCAATTCTTGATACATAACTTCTAGAAATATTCATTTCCTTAGCAATTTCTTTTTGAGTTTGTTCTTTAGTATTATTAAGTCCATATCTTTTAATAATAATTTGTTTTTCTCTAGGGGTTAAAAGTTTTAAATAACTATTTAATAAAATAATATTATCTTTCGTATGAATAACCGTATCAAAATCTTCACTTTTATCTTTAACAACATCAATTAAATTAATTTCATTACCATCTTTATCATAACAAATTGATTCATTTAAACTAATATTTTTATAAGATTCGCCTTTAATACTTCTAAAATACATTAAAATTTCATTTTGAATACATTTAGCAATATAAGTAGTTAATTTAATATTTTTTTCTAAATTATAAGAATCAACCCCTTTTATTAATCCAATCGTACCAATACTAATTAAATCATCAGTTTCACTATCTTTAACATCAAATTTTTTAACAATATGAGCAACTAATCTTAAATTATGTTCTATTAATTTATTTCTAGCTTCTTCATCGGAATGAAGCATTTTAATAATACATTCATGTTCTTCTTCACTACTTAATGGTTCAGGAAAAACTTGATTAGAATAACTTCCTGTAAAAAATAGCATTTGTCTTATTAATTCAAATAAAAACATAATTCACATCCTTCATCAAAATTTTATGATTAATAAGCTATTTTATTAATTGCTAAATAGCCTAAAAAATTATATAATTATTTATAGTTAAAGGAATGATTAGCTTATGGATATATTTAGACCTGATATTTATCAAAAAAGTATTTATTCAATTAATTATCAAAAATTAAAAAAAGCTGGTATTAAATGTTTAATTTTTGATTTAGATAATACAATAGCTCCAAAAGAGTTAGAAATACCTGATCAAAAAATCTTGAATTTTTTTGGAGAATTGGATGAAATGGGTTTTGATTTAGCAATTGTATCTAATGCTTCTAAAAAAAGAGTAAAACCTTTTAAGGAAAAGTGTAACATCAATAGTGCGTATCATGCTTTTAAACCTAGTAAAAAGAAATACTTAAAAGTAATGGATTTATATCATGTTAAAGATATTGAAGTGGCTTGTATTGGCGATCAATTATTAACTGATATTTTTGGAGCTAATAAATTACAATTAACAAGTATTTTAGTTAATCCTATTAATGACCATGAAATGTTTTTTACGAAAATTAATCGTTTAATTGAAAAAAGAATTTTTAAAAAATTAACTAAGAAAGGCTTATTTAAAAAAGGAGAATATTATGATTAAGACTTGTCTTGGTTGTGGGGTAAAACTCCAAAGTACTGATGAAAAAAAGTTAGGATATATTCCTTTAGAAGTATTAAATAAAGGATATTGTAAGCGTTGCTACAAATTAACTCATTATAATGATTTTAAAAACGCATATCAAAAAGTAAATCCTAAAGATATTTTAAAAAAATTAGAGAATAAAAAAGGATTTTGTTTTTTTCTATTAGACTTAGTTAATTTAAATAGTGAAGCCTTTAATTATTATCATCAAATTAAAATGCCTAAAATATTAATTATTAATAAAGCAGATATAATTCCTCAAAATATTCTTTATGAAAAAATTAAGATTTGGCTTCAAAATAATTTTCAAATAAAAGAAGATATTTTATTTGTAAGTACGAAAAAAAATATTGGCATAACAAAGCTTCAAAATTTAATTGAAAATATAAATGAACCAATCTATTTTTTAGGTATGACTAATGTTGGTAAATCATCTTTATTAAATAAATTGTTTGATTTAGCAAAACCCCTTACAACATCAATGTTACCTAATACAACTCTAGATTTTATTAAAGTAAAAACTAAAAAGATAGTTTATGATACAGTAGGTTTTCCATATCTTTGTGAAATATCCAATGATTATTTTAAAAAAATGATGATTAATGAAGAGATTCATCCTAAAAATATGCCAATTAAAAAAGTTGCTAGTTTATTAATCGAAGATATTGTTAGAATAAAAATTGATGTTGATAGTAGTATAACTTGTTTTTTTAGTAAAAATTTAAAGATTAGTAAAATATATGATAATAATAAATTGTATTTAGATGAAAAACCATTAATTATTAAAGTATCAGCTTATTCTAATGTTTTTATTAAAGGACTTGGCTTTGGTTATATAAAGAATGCTTGTACTTTAACAATTTATCATTTAGATGAAAATTTAATAGAAGTTTTACCATCATTTTGGGGGAAGGTGTTTTAAAAATGAGTAAAATTAAAGTAATGAGTGAGATTTTAGCTAATAAAATTGCAGCTGGAGAAGTTGTTGAAAAATGTGCTTCAATTGTTAAAGAATTATGTGAAAATAGTATTGATGCTAATGCTCATAATATTGTAGTTAATTTGCTAGAAGGTGGCAAGAAAGAAATTTCAGTAATAGATGATGGTGATGGCATGAGTAAAGATGATGCCTTACTAGCTTTTCAAAGACACGCGACTAGTAAATTATATAAAGAAGATGATTTGTTTTTTATAAGTACTTTAGGTTTTAGAGGTGAAGCTCTTCCCTCAATTGCTAGTGTTAGTAAATGTGTGTTAAAAACGAGTGATGGAAAAGATGGTAGAGAAATAATTATTGAAGGTGGTAAATTAAAAGAAGATAAAGCCTCATCTTTAAGAAAAGGGACATCTATTACGGTTACTAAATTATTTTATAATACACCAGCTCGTTTAAAATATTTAAAAAGTGAACAAACCGAGTTAGCTAATTGTGTATCTTTTATTGAAAGGTTAGCCCTTGCTAATCCTAATATTGCTTTTACTTTAACTAATGATGCTCATTTAGTTGTCAAAACTAGTGGGTCAAATGATTTACTTAAAACAATTCATGAAATATATGGATTAAGTGTATCTTCTAAAATGATTGAAGTAAAAAGTAGTAATGATGATTTTGATTTATATGGTTATATTTGTAAACCAGAAATCCTAAAAAGTAATCGTAATCACATGATAACAATAGTTAATGATCGTGTAGTTAAAAATTATGATATTAATAAAGCTATAAATGATGCTTATTATACCTATAAACCTGATATTAAATATCCTATTGTTATTTTGAAAATTAATACCGATCCAACTTTAATTGATGTAAATATTCATCCCACTAAACAAGATATTAAAATTGGCAAAATAGATGTTTTAAGTAATTTAATTGTTAAAACTTTAAAAGATGCTTTATATAAAAGTTTATTAATACCAAATGCCTTAAAAGATAGAGAAGATGATATAGAACAAAAAGCTATGGTAAATAATATTATTAAAGAACAAACTGCTACTTATAATGATGAACCAGTAAATGTTCAAACCGAATTAAATTTCAAAGAAGATAGTGAAGAAGCTGTAATCGTAAATAAAGAAATGAAAGAATTAGTTTTATATCCAGTTGGACTTGCTCATGGCACCTATATCATCGCGGAAAATGAAGAAGGCGTTTATTTAATTGACCAACACGCTGCTCAAGAAAGAGTAAATTATGAACGAAATATGACTGCTTTAAAAGCTAAAAAAACTTATACAACTAGTTTATTAATTCCTATTACCATTGAATTATCTTCTAGTGAAATGATGAAAGTTAAAGAAGAAGAAGCTAAATTAAAAGAACTTGGTTTTGATTTTGAAGAATTTGGCTTAAATACTTTAATTTTTAAAGGACATCCAACATGGCTTAGAAGTGGCTATGAAGAAGAAAGTATTAGAAAAATAATTGATTTAATAACAGGTGGTTTAAAAAGTATTGATCCGGTTAAATTTAATGAAAGTATTGCCATTACTTTAGCCTGTAAAATGTCTATTAAAGCTAATATGCATATATCAAAAGAAGCAATGGAAGAATTATTAAAAGAATTATGTGCTTGTGATAATCCTTATAATTGTCCTCATGGTAGACCAACAATTATTAAATTTAGTAATTATGATTTAGAAAGAATGTTTAAAAGGGTAATGAATTAGAAAGGACTATTTATGAATATAAAATTTTTAAAAAGCAAAAAAAGACCTGAAGTAGATGATAATACCTTAATTTTAAATGAAGCTTATTTATATTTACATGAAGTAATGAAAAAAATGCAAATTGATAGTCATTTTGATAATAAAAATAATTTAATTTTTATTGAAAGAATTTACTCTTATTTAAAATTTTGGGAAAGAAAAATTGAAGAAAAAGGTTTAAAAATTGTTAAATATGAAGATGAAAAGGAATTTGGTTATAAATTTATGGATGGTTATTATCCTATTGCCAAACTTTGTTTTAATGCTAGAGCAAAAGAAGTTTCTTTTGCGACCTTAACCCTTTTAAAAGAATACTATTCTTTTTATCAACATACTAATTATTTAACTATTAAATTTGTAAATCCTCATAATGAAATAATGCTAGTAAAAGAAAAATATGGACATTATACGGATTATAATGAATTTGATACTATTTTACTTAATACGCATTTATATCGTTATAGTGAAGGTAATTTAATAACCGAAGAACATTATAATCGGAATATTTTAGAAAGCAAAAAATGTTTTATTAAAGATGTTGGTTATAAAAGTTATGAAGAAGCAAAATATTTATTAAATAAAAAAGGCGAAGATCTAAGTAGAAGAGCTTTTGAAAGAGCCTATGATAATGCTTTAAAATTAACTAAAGAAAGAAGATGAGCAAATGATTATATGTGTTGTAGGTCCTACTGCTGTTGGCAAGACCAAACTTAGTATTGCTTTAGCTAAAATTTATAATGGTGAAGTCATTAATGCGGATTCAGTTCAAGTTTATAAAGGTCTTAACATTGGAAGCGCTAAAGTAACTGAAGAAGAAAAAGAAGGAATTGTTCATCACTTATTAGATATAGTTGATGTAAAAGATGATTATACTATTTATCATTATCAAAAAGATTGCCGAAAAGCTATTGAAAAAGTTAAAAGTGCTGGTAAAGTACCAATCTTAGTAGGAGGTTCAGGTCTTTATTTAAAATCAGCTTTATATAATTATAATTTAAGTGAAGAATATACTAAAGATATTGAATATGATTTATCTAATGAAGAATTATATGAAAAAGTAAAAGACAAATTTCCTAATATAGATAAAAATAATCGTAGAAGACTTTTAAGAGCATATAATAAAATTCAAAAAAATATTTCTTTAGAAAATGAAGAATTAAAACCACTATACGATGATATTATTTGGATAGGTCTTGAAACTAATAGAGAAACTTTATATCATAAAATAAATGAACGAGTAGATAAAATGTTTCCTAATTTATTAGACGAAGTTTATGAATTTTATAAACAAAATATAAATTCAAAAGCCTTAAAAACAGCAATAGGATATAAAGAATTATATGATTATTTTGCTAAAACAAAAACATTAGAAGAATGTATATCTTTAATTAAACAAAATTCTCGTCATTATGCTAAAAGACAATATACATTCTTTAAACATCAACTACCAATTAATTGGATTACTACTGATTATAATGATTTTCAAAAAACAATTAATGAAGCTTTAAAGGTAATTGAAAATAATAATTAAATAATATATAATAACAATTTAAATGAGGTGTGATTATGGGTAATAAATTAAGAGTTAAAAAAATGATTCAAGAAAATATCGTTTTGGATGCTAAATATATTTCTAGATTATTAGCTAAAGAAAAATTAAATGATAATGAATTAGTTTTAATAATATTAGAATTAATGAATGATAATTTAATTGAAAATAATAATTTTTTAACTCTTATAAATCTTTTAAAAATCACCATTAATAATGATAATTTAACTAATAAAACCAAAGATATTATTTATGAACAAATAAATAAATTATTAAAAAAAGATTGTCAAAAAGATGTTCATTTATTATTAGAAAATTTAAAAAGTTATATTAGTTGTTTATTTAATTTGAATATTGAAGAACAACAATTAAGAAATTTTTATGAACAAGAATTAGAAAAAAATAAAAGAACTATTGCAAATTTACAAAAAGTTATTAATAAAAGAGAAACGAGAATTAAAGAATTAGAAAAAGCAAATAAAAATAAAGATAAAAAAATTAATGAAAGAAAAAAAGCTTTACAAGAAAAAGAAAAACAATTAAATAAATTAAAAGCTAAATCATTTAGTTATAGTGAAGATAATATTTTATCATTAGCTGAAATAGAAAAAATTAAAAAATATTTATTAATTAATTTAGAAGAACCTAAAACTAAAGAAGAATTATTATCATTAGCAAAAGATATTAATTTAAATGAACAACAATTTAATAAAATATTTAATGAATTATTAAATGAATATAATTTAAGAAGTAATATTGCTAATTTTCCTAATTTTTACCAAATCATGCCTCTAGAAGCAAGTAGTAAACAAACAATATATTATCCAACAACAAAAAATGAATTAGATATGATTATGATTGGCGATTTACATATTAGAAATGTATCTAATTATTTTAGAAGTTTAATGTATTCTTTAAATAATTATGCTATAAAAAATAATATTTCCCTAGCTTGTATATTAGGTGATATATATGATATTAGATGGGAAGATTTAGATAAAGTAAAATATGAATTTATGAAGAAATGGGAAAAATTAGCTTTTGAATTAAAGAAAGAATTAGATAAAAGTGAATTAAATTATTTAATTTTAGGCGGAAATCATGATGAAAGAGCTTTAAAATCAGGTATTGATTTAATTAATTTTTTAGACCAAAATTGTGATAAAGCCAAATCAATAGGGTATACAACTGCTTCAATTGTGTTTGGTGAAGTTGAGAAAAATAATAACAATATTGGTCTTCATCATACAGGTAGAAAAATCATTTTACCAAAACCAGTATACATTGGTGAATATGAAAATACTTTAATTAAAAAATATTTAAATGATTATTATTTAAATAATTATAAAAGTTATTTTGATGTTTTTGGTCATTTTCATTTTGATTATTTAAATATTAATGAAGGATATCAATTAATTCCTAATTTTATCAATGATTCTTACCATGTAAAAGCTTATCATTTAAAATTTCATTTTAACGAAAAAAGAACTATTGATTACATAGAATTAAAACCATTAGAAATATATGATAATGAATTATTAGCTAAAAATGAAATAATTTATAAAAAGACTAGAAAATTATAATGTAAATTGAAGTGTAAAATTACTTCTTTTTTTATTTTCTATATAACTGTTTGGTTATATAATTTTATTAATAGTATAAAAGCCATCAATAAAGTTAAACATAAGAAAGAGGTATATTCATGGAAAATAAGAAAAAGAAATATACAATAGTAATTGTTCTTTTAGTAGTTGTATTACTTGTTATAGGTGTATCTTATGCTTATTGGATACTTACAAAACAGTAAGAATGAACAAATGTCGTAAATACCGTATGTTTAAGTATGGATATTGAAAGTGAAGCAGATGATATAAGTTTAGATAAAACATATCCAATCTTAGATAGCGAAGGAAGAAAACTAAAACCATATAAATTTAGTGTCCATAATAAATGTAGCGATATGGCAACATATCAAATAAATCTAGAATCATTAAGTAAAGTATTAGAGGCAAATAGATTAAATCCGGACTATTTAAAAGTAAAATTAAATGAAGTAGGACAAGAGGGAATAGAAAAAGTATTAGGAGAAACTAGTCCAACAGATACAACAATAGAAAATACATATGAAGCACATAAATTAATGGATGGATACTTAGAAGCAAATGAAACAAAAGATTTTGAACTTCGAATATGGATGCATGAAAAAGTAACAGTAGAAAATGCAGATTCAATGAATAAAGAATTTAGAAGTAAAATAACAGTAACATCAACATATATACATGAATATGATGTCCCGCCAACAAGTACATTAGCTTTATCAGTTTGTGAAAATACCATAACAGCAACCGCAACTGCAACTCCATATAAAGATAAAAGTATTTCAAAATATGAATACCAAATAGATGAAGAAAATTGGCAAGATGGAAGTGAGACCCAAGAATTTACAGACCAATCTATTGGTGAACATACTATAAAATTAAGAGTAACGGATAATAAAGGTGCAACAAGTGAAGTAGAACAAACAGTAAATATAGGACCACCAGAAATGGTAGAAATAGCTGGAAAACAAATCCCTATAACAACATGTAAAAATGGCTTATATAAAGTGGAACATAATGATTTAGAAGAATTAGATAAGGCTTGGAATAAAACAGAATATCGGTTTGCAGGAGTAAATTATACAAGCTCATCAACACCTTATGTTCATAACTATGTCGAATTTAATAATGAAATCTGGCGAATAATAGGATTAGTAAATGTTAAAGTAGGAGATAATGTAGAACAAAGAGTAAAAATAGTAAGAACAGATGGAGTAAAAGAACAAAAAACATTTGGAAATTATGCTTGGGATAGACCATCAGGGTATAGTAATAATTGGACAACAAGTAAATTAAAAGATATGTTAAATGGTATATATTATGAAAGTGGAACAGGAGAATGTTATACAGGAAATAATGGAAGTACAGTATCAGAAAATACGTGTGATTTTAATACAGGAACAGACTTACCAAAAGGCTTAGATAACACAGCAAGAGAAATGATAGATAAAGAAGTAATCTGGAATATAGGTGGAAGTAGCACATACAATGATGTAACAGTAAAAATGTTTTATGAAAGAGAAAGAGGAACAAGTACAGGAAGTAGTAATACATATCCAGCAGAATGGAGTAGTACAACAGATGTAGGAGAAAAATATAATGGAATAGGATTAATTTATCCAAGCGATTATGGATACGCAACAAACGGAGGAAGTATAGGAAGAGAAACGTGTTTTGCAAAGGAATTATATAATTGGGATAGTACAAGCGGAAATTATAAGAGTGAATGCGGTGGAACAGATTGGTTAAAGCCAACTAGTATTTTATGGACTTTATCGCCGCGTTCCTCTAACTACCGCTCTGCGTTCTATGTCGGTTCATCCGGGTCTGTCAGCTACAACAACTATGTCCACTACGCGCTTGGGGTTTGGCTGGTCGGTTATTTAACTAAAAATGTAAAAATAATTTCTGGTGAAGGCACTATGGATTCACCTTACCAATTACAACTTAATGCTTAAAGTATACAAATTTTTGTATGCTTTTTTGATGTTCTAAATTATTCATCAATTTATAATTTTTCTTCTTATACATATAATTTTGATAGGTGGTATTATGCATCTATATAAAAATATTAAAAGTTTTTTAATGGATCAAGAATATTTTATAGATATATATGATAAATATCTTCATGTTTATGAATTTATTGATATTTTAGTATTAAATGAACAAGAAATAAGTTTACAATTAGAAAAATTTAAATTAATAGTTAAAGGTTCTGATTTTCGAGTTTTAAAACTTACAAAGAATGAAATTTTAGTTAGTGGTAAAGTTTTAGAAATGAGGTTTATCTCATGAATTATTTATGGTTAAAAGTTAAATTAAGTGAGAAAAATCGTTTATTATTAAAGTGTTATAAAAATAAATTATTTATATATGATTCTAATGAAGATCAAAAATATTTTTATTTTAAAATTAAAAGTGAAGATCAAAAGTTATTGAAAAAAGTAAGTTATAGTAAAATAAAAGTTGTAGATGAAACCGGTATACCAAAAATTAAAAAATATTTTAAAAAGTATTTTATTTTTATTATATCTTTAATAATTGGTTTTATTATTTTTGTTTTAATTACTCATGTAATTGTTAATGTTAAAATAGTTCATTCTAATAAAGAAATTAGGGATTTACTTTCCACTGCTTTAGAAAAGAAAGGTATTAAGAAAAATACCTGGAAGAAAAGTTTTAAAGAAATTGAAGAAATTAAAGAAAGTATTTTAAATGAATATCCTACTAAATTAGAATGGTTAGAAATTGAAGTAAAGGGTATGAATTATATTGTTAGAGTAGAAGAAAGAAAAATTCATGAAAAAGAAAGTGTTAAAACTTCTTGTAATATTGTAGCTATTAAAGATGGTTTAGTTAAGAAACTAATTTACAGTAAAGGAGAAGCTTTAGTTAAAACTAATGATTATGCTAAAAAAGGAGATATTTTAATATCAGGAACTTTAATGAAGGATGAAGAAGTAAAAGATGTTGTATGTGCAACGGGAAAAGTTTATGCTGAAGTTTGGTATAAAGCAACAATTAAAGTACCTCTTGTTAAGGAAGAAAATATTTTAACTGGTAAAGTAAGATATAATTTTAAATTAAAAAATAATAATTATAATGATTTTATATTTAGAAGTCGATTAAAAGATTATACAACAATTAATTATCCTTTGTTTACTTTATTTAATACAACTTTTTCTTTTGTTAAACAACAAGAAGTTGTTAAAAAAGAAATAGCTTATACTGATGAAGAATTAAAAAGTGAAGCCGAAAAACAATTAAATGAAAAAGTAAGTCAAATATTAAGTGATAATGAATATATTCTTAATAAAAAAGTTTTACAAACTAATAAATTAGATAATTCTTTAGAAGTTGTATATTTTTTAGCCTTATTAGAACAAATTGGTGAACAACAGTCATTTTAATTTGAAATATTACTCTTTTAATAGTAAAATAAGTTTATAAAAAGGAATTGAAGTGATGCTTTAATGGAATTAAAAATTTTAACTAGTACTTTAAAAGAAATATGGCCAATGTTAACTATTTTTCTAGTTGTAATAATTGCCATTAGAATAACTGCCATTAAAGTAGGACATGAAAAATTCCTTTTTTATAAAGAATTTTTAAATTTAGTTTTTATTATTTATGTTATGCTATTGTTTCAATTATTAACTGATACGGAACTTAATACATCAAGTGGTATTAATATTATTCCTTTTACGGAAATTCTTCGTTATGAAATTGGTAGTCATGCTTTTAATATGAATGTTTTAGGTAATATTTTAATCTTTTTACCATTTGGTTATTATATTTCTGGTTATGTTAAAGCTAAAAAAGTAAATCATATTCTTTTTATAAGTATAATTACTTCTTTTACAGTTGAAATAGTTCAACATTATATAGGTAGAAGTTTTGATATTGACGACATATTATTAAATGTTGTTGGTTCTATTTTAGGTTTTCTTCTTTATATATCTTTAAATGCTATATCAAAACACTTACCAAAATTCTTTCATAGTTCAACATTTTATAATATAATTTGTATTATTCTATTTATTGTTTTAATGATTTATTTTACAAGGATTATAGGTTTAGGGTGGTTTTAATGAATGATTTTGATATTAATGATGAATTTGGTTATGATAAAGATTATAGTTATTTAGATAAAGTTTTAAAAACAACATTAGATTATGAAAAAATAGAAAATGCTTATTTTTCGGTTATATTTGTTGATGAAGAAACCATTAAAAAACTAAATAAAGAATATCGAGATATTGATAGAGTAACTGATGTAATATCTTTTGCCTTTTTAGATAATGAAAGTGTTTATGATCCAATTAAGATATTGGGGGATATTTATATATGTATTCCAAGGATGATTAAGCAAGCTAGTGAGTACAATCATAGTGAAAAAAGAGAATTATCATTTTTATGTGTTCATGGGTTACTTCATTTACTGGGATATGACCATACTAAGAGTGTAGAAGAAGAAAAAATTATGTTTCAAAAACAAGATGAAATATTAAATATTTGTAATATAAAAAGATAAGGAGGTAAATATGCATAGTGGTTTTGTAAGTATTATTGGTAGACCTAATGTCGGTAAATCAACATTATTAAATTCGCTTTTAAATTATAAAGTAGCTATAACATCAAATAAAGCTCAGACAACTAGAAATGTTATTCAAGGAATATATAATGAAGAAAATTATCAAATTGTTTTTTTAGATTCACCAGGTATTCATAAACCAACTTCTAAATTAGGAAAAATTTTAAATAAAGAATCTTATTCTTTAACTAAAGATGTTGATGTAATTTTATTTGTTGTTGATGCAAGTAAAGGAATTGGCAGTGGCGATAAGTTTATTATGGAATCTTTAAAAAGAAGTAAAGTACCAGTCTTTTTAATATTAAATAAAATTGATTTAATAAGCAGAGAAACTTTATTAATGATGATCAAAGAATATCAAGATTATTTACCTTTTGCGGAGATCATACCTCTAAGTGCCTTAAAAAAAGATAATACTGAACATTTAATTACGGTTATTAAAAAATATTTAACTGATACCGTTCGTTATTTTGATGTTGATATGATTACAAGTAGTTCTAAATCTTTTATGGTTAGTGAATTAGTAAGAGAAAAACTTTTATGGGTTTGTGAAGATGAAGTTCCTCATAGTCTTACTTGTATAACAACTAAATTTGAAGAAAAAGATAATGTTGCTGTTATCTGTGTTGATATTATTGTTGATCGTGATTCGATTAAAAAAATTATTATTGGTAAAAAAGGTGAAAGATTAAAAATGGTTGGAACATCCGCGCGTAATGAAATCGAAAAAATGATTGGTAAAAAAGTTTATTTAGAATTATATGTTAAAACTATTAAAAATTGGCGAGAAAAAGAAGCCCAATTAAAAGATTTAGGTTTTGACGAATTAAATTTAAAATAAAATGAATAAATTTTCTTTTTTCTTAACATGATAATGTTAGAAAGAAGGGTATTTATGGATAAAAAAGAAGCATGGAAACTATTTAAAGAAACTGGAAAAATAGAATATTATTTAAAATATAAAGGAAAGATGTGATTAAAGTGATAACCAAAGTTGAAGGATTTATATTAAATACAACTAATTATGGCGAATCTTCTTTGGTTATTAATCTTCTCTCAAAAGAATATGGAATCATAGGTTTAATGGCTAAGGGTGCCAAAAATATTAAAAATAAATTGCATGCTTTAACCATGAAATTTACTTATGGTTTCTTTTATATTTATTATAAGGAAAATAAATTATCAATCTTAAGTGATGTTGATATTATTGAACCGTTTAAAAATATTCATCAAGATTTAACTAAAATTTCTTATTTAACTTATCTATGTGATTTAACTAATCAAGTTTATAGGGAAAGTAATGAACAAGAAATATATGAACTATTTATAAGTACTATTTATAAATTAAATGAAGATGTTAATCCAATTGTTCTAGCTAATATTTTAGAAACTAAATATTTAAATTTTTTAGGAGTAGGTTTAAATTTAGATTCTTGCTTAAGATGTGGAAGTACTAAAAATATTGTAACCATTATTGATGGGGGTTTATTATGTCGAGATTGTTATTATAATGAACCAATTAAAGATTTAAAAATGATTAAATTATTAAGAATGTATGAATTAATTGATATTAAAAGTATTAATCATGTAAATATATCTAATCAATTAATAAATGATATAAATGAATTTTTAAATGATTATTATGAACGATATACCGGATTATATTTAAAAAGTAAAAAATTTTTAGATAAAATAAAAGACTCTATGACGGAATAGTAGTCTTTTTTGGTGTGCCATGCATGGCATATATCTAGTTGGTGAAAGTCCAATACACGCGTAGGTATCGACGAAGTGTTA
>CANQSC010000020.1 GCA_947626445.1 uncultured Bacilli bacterium | reverse complement strand
AATTTGGGTATGATTATTTACATTAGTTAAAGGTATTTCTTCAAATTTGTATGTGTTGCTGTATTGACACCAAGATTACAACTATTTTCTACGACATTTAAATAAGTTTGGTCCCCATGACCTCCAGATTTCCAACAATGAATTGTCGCCCCATCAACATGAATTGAACCACCATCATAAAAATGATCTTCAAATAAATTAACCGTTTTTTCTTCAACCGTACTAGAAAGAGTCATAATTTTAAATGTCGAACCTGGTTCGTAAGTCATCCAAATAGGTAAATTCCGATTAATAGTTTCTGTATCATACTCTTGATAATTATTAGGATCAAAATTAGGACGTGATGCCATTGCTAAAACTTCACCGGTTTTCGGATTCATAGCCATAATCATGGCATGTTCAGGTGTATATTTACTCATTACATTATCAAGTTCTCTTTCAATAGCTAGTTGCAAATCTAAATCAATTGTTAACTTAATATTAATGCCATTTTGGGGTTTTTCATAAACTTCTGATAACTCTAGACGATTGCCTTTTCCATCGGAAAAATATTTTATTGCTCCATCTTCACCTGTTAAATAATTATTATAAGTTAACTCTAAACCACTTAACCCTTGATTATCAATTCCCACATAACCTAGAACATGACTAAGTAGTGAACCATAAGGATAATATCTTTTACTTTCTTTTACTAAATAAACCCCATCATAATTTAAATCATTTATTTTAGAAGCTATATCATAAGATAATTGTCTTCCTTCCGGATGGACTCTTTCAATACTTGTTTTTTTAGTTACATGTTTTAACATATCATCATAATCAGAATTTAAAATTTCACTTAAACTTTTAGCAACAGCTTCAGCATCTTTAATTTGATTAGGAATAATTACTAAACTAGTTGTCGTTAAATTAGTTGCTAAAATTTTTCCATTACGATCAAGTATTAAACCTCTATCAGCTCCAATTGGTAACTTTCTACTCCATAAAGACTGGGCTAAATCACTTAATTTTTCATAAGAGAATACTTGAATATAAAAAACTTTTAAAATAATTATTACTAATAAACAAATAATAAATAAAAAGAAAACTCTAATTCTAATATGAATTTCTTTAGAAAACATAAAAGTCACCTATCTAATTTTATGATTAACTCTAAAATAATATAAGTGACTTTTAATTTTAATTAAATACTAATTTTATAAAATTCTTTTTTCCTTTTTGAATTAATAAAGTATTATCTTGTAACATATCTAAAGTAATTTCTAAATCAATTGAAGATACTTTCTCACCATTAATACTTACCCCATTTTGTAATATTAATCTTCTTGCTTCGGATTTTGATTCAAATATTTCTGTAAGCATTAATATATCAATAACATTTGGTTTATCCTTTAATATATCTTTTGCTAAATTAATTGCTTTGGTATCTAAAGAATTCCCTTTATTACTAAAGATATCTTCACTAGCTTTTTTAACTTTTAAAGCTTCTTCTTCACCATGAACTAATTTAGTTACTTCATAAGCCATTATTTTTTTCGCATTTCTAATATCTTCTTGACACATTTTTTTAATATCTTCTACTTCATAATCGCTAAAAAAGGATAATAATCTTTCAACATCTTCATCATAAGAATTTATAAACATTTGATAAAAATCATAAACTGTTGTTTTTTCTCTTGATACCCATAAAGTACCACTTGCCGTTTTGCCCATTTTCTCGCCATCAGCTTTAACTAATAATGGACATGTTATGGCTTGTAATTCCCGGTCAACCTTACCATTAGCAAAATCCATTTTTCTGGCTAATTCAACACCTGCAACCATATTAGCCCATTGGTCTGAACCACCAATTTCTAATGTACAACCATAATGTTCATTTAAATATACAAAATCATAAGCTTGCATTAACATATAACCCATTTCTAAGAATGTTAAACCGCCTTCTTCTAAACGATTTTTATAACAATCAGTTGCTAACATTTTATTTACATTAAAATGAACCCCAATTTTTCTCATAAAATCAATATATGATTCAGGATTAATCCATTCTGAATTATCTAATATTAAAGCAGGATTATCCCCATCAACTTCTACAAATTTTTTAACTAATTCTTTTACTTCTCTTTTATTATGTTCGACTTGTTCTTTAGTAAGCATCTTACGCATATCTTTTTTACCAGTTGGGTCGCCAATTAATGCCGTTGCTCCCCCTACAACAATAATGGGATGATGACCCATTTTTTGCAATCTTCTTACTAAAGTTAAAGCAAAAAAGTGCCCAATATGTAAACTATCTGCCGTTGGATCAATTCCTAAATAAAAGGTTTTAGGCGAATCACTATTCAACATTTCTTTTATTTTTTCTTCATTTGTAGCTTGATAAACATATCCTCTTTCTTTTAAAATTTCAAAAGTTTTTTTCATTATATTTCCTCCTCTTTTAAAAAAACGCAAACTATTTTATCCCATAAGGACGAAATAATTCGCGGTACCACCTTATTTCATAGTATAAACTATGCTCTCTTAATTATAACGGTTTGCACCGATTGAACTAAAAAAATAGTAATTCATTTTAATAATTGTCTTGATTTTCACCATCCATCAAGTCTCTATAAGCAAACTATTAAAATTACTAAATATTTTTCTACAAACATTCATTTAAAAAATATATTAGTATTATATCATAATTTTATTTAATTGTGTTATTTTTTATATCTTCAAAAGCTTCTTTAACAATATTTGAAATATCTATCTTTGCATTTTCATTTATTTTATTAGTTAAATTAATTAAATATTCAATATTACCATCTCCACCTCTAATTGGTGATGAAGTTAAATTTTTCATAAAAAAACCTTTATTATTAAAATAATTTAATAATTCTTTTATAACTTCTAAATGAACTTTACTATCTAAAATAATACCTTTATACTTAGTAGCAATTTCTTTACCACATTCAAATTGTGGTTTTATTAAACAAATCAATTCTATTTTAATATTTTCTTTATATACTTTATCTATAATTGCTTTTAAAGATATAAAAGAAACATCACAAACAATAATATCAATATCTTGAAAATATTTACTATCTAATTCTTTAAAATTTGTTTGTTCATGTAAATCAATTAATTTATTATTTCTTAAAGATTCATGTAGTAAATTAGTTCCCACATCAACCGCTATAATTTTTTTAGCGCCTTGTTTTATAGCACAATCACAAAAACCACCAGTACTAGAACCAATATCCATAACTTTTAAACCATTAAAATCAATCTTAAATTCCTTAATAGCTTTTTCTAATTTAAGACCACCTCTACTAACATATTTTAATTTATCATTATTTTTTATTTTAATATCATCATTTTCTGAAACTAAAAAACTAGCTTTATTTACAACTTTATCATTACATAATACTAAATTATCATTAATTAATTCTTGAGCTTTTGTTCTTGAAGGAACTAATTGTCTTAATAGTAATTCTTTATCTAATCTATTTTTCATAAAAAAATCTCCTCAACTTATCTTACCATAAAAAAATACCTAACGGCATTTTTCATAAACAATTTTTCTAGAACGATATATTTGTTCTTCATTCAAACTATTTAAATAATCAACAGGATTTTCATTATTAGTATTAACTAATAATTTTTCAAAAACACTTATTAATTCATGATTAACATTAATTGATTCTAAATAATTTAAATATTCATAATATTCTTCTAATTTAAAATTATTAACATTACTTCCATATAAATAATTTAAAATCATCATTGCATAACAATATAAATCGGTATTTTCATCAGGAAAAACATATCCAGTATGATAATTATTTTTTTCTTCACTTATTATTTGATATTTATTATTTACATTATTTAGTAATGATAAAGGTGTTAAATAATGAGAAGCAAAAACCATATTATCGCCTATTTTACTACTATCTAAATCAACAACATTTATTTCTCTTTTTTTAGGATTAACAATAAAATTACCTTCATGTAAATCATTTATATAAAAATCAGTTAAAGGCGTATAAGTTCTAATATTATGCATTTGTTCTAAGATTTCCCCAACTTTTTTTAAATAATAGATTTGTTCTTTACAATTTATTTTAGATTTTAAAATAAGTGCTAGATTAACACCTTCAATATAAGGAACTGTAAAACCTTCAATCGTATCGGCTACAGTTACTAAATTATCAGGAATATAAAAATTTTCAGGTAAATATTCCCTGTTAATGTCAAGCATTTCTAAGGTATATAATTTACTAGCAAAAATTAAACCTTGTTGATGATATAATTGTTTAAAAACTTTTAAATTATTTCGATAATTAAAATTATAGACTTTACCTTCTGTATTTAATATTTCTCTAGGTATATCTAATAATTCTAAATCATTAAAAGCTTTTTTAGATAATCTAATTACTTTCATCTTAATCCCTCATTTCAAATCGGGTCATAAGAAGTTAAAATACAAAATCCCCCAACTCTTAGGAGGATATTCTAACAAAAAGCTTACCAGATGTCAAATAAACAAAAAAATAGCAAATTATCTTGCTAAATTATTTTCAAAACCAAAATATTTGGCTTGATACCAACAATTATTCATAATCATTTCAGCTTCAAAATATTGTTCTTTAACATCTTCAATTTTTAAATCACAAATTAAGGCAATATCTTCAAAACTCCATTTCATACCCGCCGTTATAATACCAGTTGCCATTGCATAAATAATTGTTTTAGTAAATGAACCTAAAATATTAAATAAATCACTAAAACCATAACGATTAGAAATAATTTTTAAAATACTTTGATTACTTATTGTATTTAGTACTTTATCTTCATTTGGCATGATAAAACCCCCATTTCTAAGTTGCATATTATAATCTTTTTTTTAATTCTTGTCAAATTATTATATTATCCCACTCTTTTTCTAGCTAAATTATTATAACCTAAACTTTTTAGGGCATTTAAATTATAAAACGCTAATTGTTCTTTTAAAGATAATTTATCTTTATTAATAAGATGATATGGTTCATATTGTTCTAAATAAATATAATAATCATCTGCTTCTTTAGTAACACTATATAAAGAATAATAAGATAATTTTTCTAATAAATTATTATAATCTAAAAAATCAACTATTACATCATCTGTTAATAAAACATTTAAAACTTCATCATAATAATTTAAAAATTCTCTAAAAGATAATTTAATAATTATATGATTATTATTTACTTCATAATTATTTAATAAATATTTAACATTAAATGCATGCTCTAAAAAATCATAATACATATATTCTTTACGTACTTTTTGTTGCATAATTTACCTCCTCGACTTGCTATTATATGCATCTAAGCTTTAATTTGTAAATGACAAATAAACTAATATTTTGTCGTTAAAAAAAGAAATTAGCTTTAATTTCTTTCTTTAACTTTATATTCTTTACGCATATGTTTGATAAAGTTAAGTTTTGCTCTTCTAACCATACCCTTTTTAACAACTACTATCTTATCAATAGTTGGAGCATTTACTGGGAAAATACGAGTTACACCAACACTTCCGGATTTTTTACGAACCGAAATAGTTTCAGAAACAGATCCACCTTTTTTAGCAATTACAATACCTTCAAAAGCTTGAATACGTTCTTTTTTACCTTCTTTTACCCAAACATCAACACGAACAATATCCCCTACTCTAATTTCTGGAATATCTTTACGAATATGTTTTTCATTAATTTTGTCTACTAAATTTGCCACATTAAACATCCTTTCTAACTTTTTATTACATGCTATCATAGTATTATTCCAGCGGATAACACATCACTTTTTTCAAAAAGCATATTGATTGTACCATAAATTAACCTTTAAAACAAGAGCCATAATTAATTTTATGTATTTTAAACAAGAAATTTACAATGAATTATCTACTCTTACCTTTTTCTTCTTCATTTATAAAATTATTTTGATAATTTAGATTAACATAATAGCTTTTTATTTGTTCTTCTAAGAATTCTAATTTTTTTAACATTTTTTTTACTTCTAATTTAGATAAATGATGAAGATATTGGTCTAATAATATTTCTTTAGTCTTTAATATTTCATTTAAAGCCATTATGGCATCACCTTCACTAGAAGAACCATCCATAACTTCTAAACTTATTTTAGTTAATCTTTTAAATACTCGGTCAAATTTTTTCTTACAGATTGTTTCTTTAATATCTTTATCTATAACTTTTATTTCTTCAATATCTAACATATTTTTATGTTTTTGAAGTTTAGGTTTCATAATAAATGGTTCTTCCATTTTTAAAACACTAGTAATTTTTTTCTTTTTTTCATCTTTATGAATAGTATAACTCATAAAATCACTTCTTTTCTAATAAATCATTTCTTTTCTTTTTGGTATTTTTAAGAGCTTCTTCTTCTCGCCATTTTTTTATATTTTCATGATGGCCACTAAGTAAGACATCAGGAACTTTTAAATCTCTAAAGATTGGTGGTTTTGTATAGGTTGGATAATCAAGTAAATTATTCATAAACGAATCATTTAAGTAAGATTCTTTCTTAATAACATCTGGTAATAATCTTACGATAGAATCCGTAATAACCATGGCTGGAAGCTCTCCACCAGTCAAAACATAATCACCTATTGATATTTCTTCATCAACAAAGTTTCTTATTCGCTCATCAAAGCCTTCATAATGGCCACATATTAAAATTAAATGTTTTTCGTTTTTTAACTCTAAAGCTTTTTGCTCACTAAAAGTTTTACCTTGAGGACTTAAAAGTATTACTTTAGAATCATTTGTCTTAATACTATCTAAAGCATCAATAATTGGTTCACATCTTAAAACCATTCCTCTCCCGCCCCCATAAGGAGTATCATCAACTTGATGATTAGAAAGTTTAGAAAAATCACGAAAATTAATTAAATTAATATCTACAGCCTTAATATTTATTGCTCTTTTAATTATTGATTCTTCTAAAAAGCCAGTAAACATATTTGGAAATAAAGTTAAAATATCGATTTTCATAATCTTAACTCCTTTGCATGATTAACAATTATTTTTTTATTTTTAACGTCAACTTCTTTAATATAAGATGGAACAAAGGGAATGTAAAAATTTTTATCTATTTCTAAAAGATAACCAGCTTTAGTAATTAAAATATTTTTAACAATTCCTAATTCTTCATCTTCAATTATTTTAAAACCAATTAAATCTTCCATTAAATAACTATCTAAATTTAAATTTTCTCTTTTAATATAAATTTCTTTTTTAACATATTCTAATACATCATTAATATTAAGTAAAGAATCAATTGTAATTAAGATTTTATTTTGATGATATCTAACACTTGTTATCGTATGTTCAATATTATCAATCATAATTTTATTATTTACCTTAAAAGCTATTTCTTTTTTTTCAAAATCACTTAAAACTTTTAATTCTCCTTTAATACCATGAGTACCACAAATATAACCTACATATAATTTATCCTTCATAATCCACCTTATTTACTTCATACATTATAATACTTGCACTTACTCCGGCATTTAATGATTCACAATTTTTATTCATCGGAATATAAATTAAATCCTTACAAAAGCGTTTTAAATCTTCACTCATTCCTTTTCCTTCATTACCAATAATTATTCCCACTTGCTTATTAAATTTTAGATCATTTAATTTTTTACCATTTATAACACTTGTCCCATAAATTGTTAGAAAAGAATGGTTATTTATAAAATCGATTAAATCACTATAAATAATATTTACGTGAAAAATCATTCCTTCACTACTTCTAATAACTTTAGGATTATAAACATCGACACTATGCAAAGATAAAACGATATTTTTAAAACCAAAAGCAACAGCACTTCTTATAATCGTTCCTAAATTTCCTGGATCACTTATATTATCTAATAATAAAGCTCTTTCTTTTACTTCTTCACCCTTTAATTTATTACAAACGGCACAGACATTGGGTGGGGTTACTTGATTAGTTATTTTTTTCATTACTTCATAACTTACAATGGTGGCATCTTGATATTTAGTATTTTCTAAACTAATTAATTCTTTTACAACACCTTTTTTTAAAGCCTCATCTACTAAATGTTCATTTTCTACTAAAAAAGTATTTGTTTCATCACGATACTTTTTATCTTTTAGTTTTGTCCATTCTTTTACTTTGGAATTTGCTAATGATGTAATCATGCTCTCAACCTCTTTCTAGCTTCTTTATAATTAGGATAATATTTATAGACATGTGCCCAAAAACGCTCACTATGATTGCCTTCATAAAAATGACATAATTCATGAATAATAACATAATCTAATAAATCTAAATCTTTTTTTAATAATTCACTATTTAAAGTTATCGTATTATTCCCACGATTATTAACTCCCCATCTAGTCTTCATACTTCTGATTTTTAAAGTAAATTTAGGAATATTTTCAAAATAAGGAATAATTCTATTTACTTCACTAGAAAAAATTCTAATACATTCATTTTTATAAAATTTATTTAACATAGCCTCATTTTTAGCATAGATAAAATCACTATCAAAACTAACCATTTTAAAACTATCATTATAAACAGGAATATATTTTTTACCTAAATACCAAAAATAATTTTTTTTTTCTTCTTCTAATTCTTTTCTATCTAACATTTTAACTAAATATTTATAATTTTTATCTAAGATTTGTTTAATTTGTTTTTCACTTATTAAACGATTAGCCGTCACTAAAATAGTATGACTATTTTTAAAACTCATATAAACATTTTTATTTGGTTTTCTAACAATTAAAACATCTAATATTTTACCTTCAACTTCATATTTCATAATATTTTCCCATCTATATTTATCATATCAAATAAGCCTAAAAAAAGAAATAGTAAAAAATTTTTACTATTTCATATTATCTTTTATTTTGTTTTTCTTCATTCATAAAGCCATCTAAAGCCATTAAAATATATTCTTCTAAATTATATCCATAGCCATAATCTTGCCAGACAATTTTATATTTATTTTCTAAAGACTTCATTCTTAAACAAAACTCTAATAAATTAACTTCACTATAATCAGCATATACATAATCATTTGGATTATTTTTATTATATATTTCTTGGGCTTTATCAGCTTCTAACTTCTTTTTTAAAACTTTTAAATATGCTTTAGGATTCAATCTTATATTTCTTCTTAAAAATTCTAATTTTTCATAATCATATTCCTTTAAATATCGACTTACCATATACCCTCCTATTTTTGATAATCACAATTCATACAAACAACTTTATCTTTTTTTTCAACTAATAAGCTATTACATTCTGGACATATTTCCCCCGTTGGTTTATCCCAACTTGCAAAATCACATTTAGGATAATTACTACAGCCGTAAAATATTTTACCTCTTTTAGTTTTTCTTTCAATAATATCTCCTTCACATTTAGGACATTTACAAACTTTCACAATAACTTTTTCTTTCTTTTTAATATATTTACATTCAGGATAATTAGAACATGCTGTAAACTCTCCATATTTTCCTCTTCTAATAACTAAAGGATTACCACATTCTGGACAAATTTCTCCAGTTTCTTTTGCTTCCTTTTTTTCCATTTTACTAAAAGCCGTTTCTACTAATGGTTCAAAATCATTATAAAATTCTTTTAAAACTTTTATATGATTTAATTTATCTTCAGCAATTAAATCTAATTCATTTTCCATATTAGCTGTATATTTTACATTAATAATATCTTTAAAAAATTCTTGTAATTTATCAGTCGTTTCAATACCAATTTCGGTTGGAAAAAACTTTTTATCTTCTAATTTTACATATTCTCTTTCTTTTAAAGTCGTTATTATTGGAGCATAGGTACTAGGTCTTCCAATACCTAAACTTTCCATTTCTTTTATTAAAGAACTCTCGGTATATCTTGGCTCTGGTTTAGTAAAGTGTTGATCTTTTTTAATTTCATTAGATACAATCACATTACTTTGATATTTTTTTAAATCAGGTAAAATTGTATCTTTTTGATCTTCAAATTCGGCATAAACTTTTAAATAACCATCAAAAGTTAAAACAGAACCTGTTGCTTTAAACAAATAATCATTATTATCTAAAAGAACAATTGTATTATTTAATCTACTTGAAGCCATAATGCTTGCTAAAGCTCTTTTATATATTAAGTTATATAATTTATATTCATCACCATCTAAATATTTTTTAACACTTTCTGGAGTTCTATTAATACTGGTTGGTCTAATACCTTCATGAGCATCTTGAACATTTTCTTTTTTCTTACTTACTTTAATTGAACCAACATATTCTTTACCAAAATTAGTTTCAATATATTTTTTAGTTTCGCTAACAAATTCGGGACTTACTCGGTCAGAATCCGTACGCATATAAGTAATTAAACCAACACTTTCTCCACCAAGACTAACCCCTTCATATAGTTTCTGGGCTATTCTCATCGTTTTAGCAGGAGGAAAATTAAGTTTTGATGAAGCAAGTTGTTGCATAGTTGTTGTTTTAAAAACCGGTTTACTACTTCTTTTACTTTCTTTTTCTTCAACACTTACAATTTTAAAAGCATTATTTAATTTATTTAAAATATCATTTGCTTCTTCTTCACTTTTAATTTTAATTTTTTTATCTTGATATTTTTCTAAATCAGCTTCAAAATCATTAAAGATCGCTGTTATAGTCCAATATTCTTCCGGAACAAAAGCCAAAATTTCTCTTTCTCTATCAACAATTAATTTTAAAGCAACACTTTGAACTCTTCCAGCTGACTTACCACCTGTTTTACTTTGCATTAATTTACTTAATCTAAAACCAATAATTCGATCTAAAATTCTTCTTGTTTCTTGACTTTTAACTAATTCATCATCTATTTTTCTAGGATTATCAATTGCATTTAATACAACATTTTTGGTTATTTCATTAAATGTTACTCTAACATAATCATCTTCTTTAATATTTAATGCTTCTTTTAAATGCCAAGATATTGCTTCACCTTCTCGGTCTGGGTCAGTTGCTAAATAAACAATACTAGCAGATTTAACATCTTTTTTTAAATCACTAATTAATTTTTTCTTACCTTTAATCGGAATATAAGTAGCTTTAAAATCACCATCAACATCAACGCCTAAACCAAATTTACCTGATGTTGCTAAATCCATTATATGACCTTTACTAGATACAACTTTAAAATCACTACCTAAAAAAGCTCCAATTGTTTTACTTTTATGTGGTGATTCCACAATCATTAATTTATTCATCATCTAATCCTTTCTTGTATTCTTTTAAGCCATTTTCTAAATAATTAAAATAATTTTCACTTATTGCTAAATTACTCATTCTAATTTTATTCATTACATCCTGATTAATTCTTTGCAACTCCTCTGTAGTATAAATCTTTTCTCCTAGATAATCAATACTTGAATTAGCTGAATTATAAATAGCATTACCATCTTGCCATGAACCATCCGCATAAATAACGCGATTAGTTAAATTATCGCTAAATAAATCTTCACCTAAATATAATCTAGGATCATAATCTAAATTAAATAAATTAGCAACTGTTGGTGTTATGTTAATATATGAAGTATTAGTTTCAAAAACTTGGGGTTCTAAAGAAGGATTATAAATTAAGAAAGGTGTCTGTTCAATTTCATAACCTTTTGTTACATCATAAGGTAAGAATGAACCTACTTCTTCATCTGATAAAGCATAAGGATAATGATCTCCATACATCATAATTACAGTATCATCTAAACGATTATTTTCTTCTAATTCATCTAACAATACCCCTAAAGCATCATCAGTTATTTTTACTTTAGATAAATAATATTTAGTTGGATCATCATATTTATCATCATCAAAGTAATCATAATATAAATCTCCTAATTCAGATGATTCATAAGGGTGATGACCACTTGCTGTTGTAAACCAAACAAAGAATTTATCTTCATTAACAAAATAAGGTGTTATTTTTTCAACATACATGGCATCACTTGGCCAATGATAAATATCAAAAGCATAATCTTTAACATCCGTTATATCATAAAAATGACTACTTCCTAAATTTTTATGTATAGTTTTACGAGCATAAAAATATTCATTAAAATCATGAAAACTTAAAGTTTTATAACCTTTATTATTAAATAAATTAAAGATTGATTCAAAATAAGTATTATCTTTATATATATTTCCAGTACAAACATTATTAATCGTATAAAGAGAAGTTATTCCCGTTACTTCATTATTTATTGTTGAACAAGAATTTCTTGGACTATAATTATTTTCCCAATACCAACCATGTTCTCTTAATCTAGCAAAGTTTGGAAAATATTCAGCATTATCAATTACTTGATTAATTGACTCTAACATTAAAATTATTACATTTTTACCTTCAAAGAAGCCCGTATAATCATTTTTAGGAGTTATTGGTCGATTCATAAAATAATTATTTAAATTTTTATAAGTACTATTTGTAGTATTTTCTTGAAGCATCTTCCAAGCTGTATCATCAAATTTTCTTGAATCATCCGAATCATTAATATTTTCATTATTAATATTTACATTTCCTTCATCTTGATAAGGAAATAATAAAGATTTAACATCAAGTATGCCAAACATATTAACTCCGAATTGATTAACCGCAATACTAGAATTAACCGGATTATGAAAAACATCTATATTTGCCACTAATTGCAAAGGATTCTGCATAAAAGGTAAAATAAGCGTTAAATAATATAATAAAATTGTTATTAAAAAACTAATAATAATAATTAGACGATTTCTAATATCAAAAAAAGGTTTTGATTCTTCTTTTTTATGCATTAAGAAAATATATATTATATATATAATTAAAGGAAATAAAACTAAATAATATTCCAATTTTAAACTTTCAATAAAATCAACAATATAACTTGTTACTGCCCCAAATTGACTACTTGTTCCCAAAGACATATATAAACCAATAAAATTTAATAATCCTGCTTGAGCCATTGAATAAAAAGATATGATAATTAATAAAACTAAATTAGCAATTCGACTTACTTTAAGATTATGAAAAAATGACATGATAAAATTTAAAAATAAGCAAATTGCCAAAGAACTTAACAATATTCTTAAACTCGACCAAGAAAAGACACTATATCTTTCGATAACTCGAAAAATAATTTCAACTGCCCAAAAAAATAGAGTTGCAATAAATGTTTCTAGCCAAAATTGTTTATTTATTTTTAACTTCACAACTACCACCTTTTATAATTAAATCACGAACTGGCTTATAAGTAAACCTATAATCTTTTGTAGGACCGTAAAGTTCTAAGAGTTCTAAATGTCTTTTAGTCGGGTATCCTTTGTGACGTTCAAACTCATATTCCGGATGTTCTAAAGCCATTTTTTTCATAATGTCATCACGCGTTACTTTGGCTAAAACACTGGCCGCAGCAATGCTTAATGATAAGGCATCACCATGAATTATGGACTTAACTGGGATATCATATCCGGGCATTGGCATGGCATCAGTTAAAACATAATCGGGCTTGACACTTAATTTACTGATGGCTTCTTTCATCGCAAGACGACTTGCTTCATAAATATTTACTTCATCAATTTTTTTAGCAGATACAATACCAATCCCATAACTTACCGCATCTTCTTTAATTTTAGCAAAATAATATTCCCGTTTTTTTTCGCTCAATTGTTTGGAATCAGTTAAACCAACTAACTCATAATCAACAGGTAAAATAACGGCACCTGCGACAACTGGTCCAACTAGTGGTCCTCGTCCTGCTTCATCACAACCACAAATTAACTGATAACCTTCTTTATATAATTCTTTTTCATATTTTTTTAAATCAACTTCTGTTTTCACATTAACACCCTATCTATTATCAAATGTAATATTTTTAATAACTTCTCCTCTTATATCATGAATTATTTTCTTAGAAACGACATTAAAATCAACTTCACCATTTCTAATTGCTCTAATTTTCTTGCCAATAATTTCATAAACTTCTAACCAATCATCAATATTAATAATACCATATTTTTCTTTTAAAATTAAAGGATAATATTCATGTAATTTTTTAATAATATGAATAGCTACATCATCAATCGGTAAAATTTCTTCTTTAATAGCTGTAAAAGTAGCTAAATTTAACGCTTCTTTTTCTTGATTTAATTTAGGCCATAAAATACCTGGCGTATCAAGTAATAATAAATTATTTTTAGCTTTTAGCCAAGTTAAACTTTTAGTTACTCCTGGAGCATTTTCTACTTTAGCAACCTTTTTACCACAAAGTTTATTAATAAGCGTTGATTTACCAACATTTGGAATACCAACTACTAAAGCATGAACTTCTTCATTTTTTAAACCTTTATTTTTTCTCTTTTCATAGGTATCTTTCATCAATTCAAATGTCGCTTCATAAATCAAATTAATATCATCACTCTTATTTAAGTCAACTAATAAAACCTTATAACCTAAATTTTCATAATACTTAATCCAACTATTAGTATATTTTAAATCACATAAATCTTTTTTAGTCATAATTAAAATTTTAGGTTTATTACCAACTATATCATATAAATCCTTAATCTTAGAAGAAAAAGGAATTCTAGCATCAACTAATTCATAAACAACATCTATTAAAGCATATTTTTCTTTAATCATTCTTTTGGTTTTAGCCATATGACCAGGATACCAGTTGATATTTGTCGAATTTTGTCGATTATCCATTTTTTCACCTTCTTTTTAAAAATTCAAGTTTTTTATTATTTCAATACACTCATTATAATCTTTTGCTATATAAACATTTTCAGCATCAATTTTTTTAAATAATTTATTTGCTTCATCTATTGCACCGACAATTATGACTTTTTTTTTGCTGTATTAACAAGAGATAAAGAAATTTCTGAAAGAGTTCCTTTGTCAACGCCACAAGCAATAACTAAATTACTTGATAAAACATTAATATAATTTCTACCACTTCTCATATTAGTAATTATAGGAATATCAACATATTGAGAAAATTTATCTGGTTCATTAAATGGCATTATTCCGATTGTTAATCCATTACCATCTTTTGCACCTTTTAATCCTTCATTTTGGATTCCAACATTCAATCCGCCTGTTAAAATTGTATAACCTTTATTTGCTGCATATTTTCCTATTTCATAAGCATCTTTTAAATTTTCATTTGTAGCATTATTAGGTCCCATTATACCAATTATCTTTTTCATTTTTATCCTCCTTTATCTATATAAATTCATTAAGACTCTAGTTAAACAATCTTCTGCCGTTTCATTTGTATCAGAAAAACTAATTCTTACTAATTTGCCATTTACCTTAAATATATAAGAATTTTTTACTTTCATAATAAAATCTAATATTCTTTCATTACTTGATTTTCTTCTATCTATCTTTATAGAACTTATCTCATCTACATCATCTAATGATACATCTTCTAATTTCATATTTTTACATCTATTAAACTTTTCTTCTAATTCTTTTAAATTATATTTATCCATTAAATCACACTCCAAGTTCATTATATATTTAAATATAATAAAATTCAAATATATAATTTTATGAGGGTTAAATGTCGTAATCACCTTTTCAATTCCTCACTTAATTTTAACGAAATTTAAAGTATTTTTATCAATTTTTAGTAATTTTAGCCACTTTTTAATAAAATGTGTAAGTCCCGAGTTTGACAGCAAAAATTAATAAAAAACATCATTTTGCCTAGTATTTATAAGGCTTTGAGATGTTTTGAATTC
>CANQSC010000019.1 GCA_947626445.1 uncultured Bacilli bacterium | reverse complement strand
AAAACTAAAACTCGCAATTCCAATATTTATCGGCATTTGCGAGCTTATTTTATGCTACAACTGTCAAATTCAAGATTTGTTAAATGCCATATTTATCTATCCTTTCACGTTATCTACTTTAACATTGTATCAAATATATTTTACTTTTTCAATCACAATTTTTGGCAAATTATTATCAACTAAAAAGAAAAAAGACGCGAATAAATGCGTGCTTAATCAAAACTTACATCTTGCCATGTATCACCAGTTGGACGTTCTGGTGCTGGACAGCCACTAAACATACCACTTGTTGTTGCTTCAGGTTTATGAACAAATTTAGGACCAAATGTTATATGTTGTAAATTTTCTGCATGTTGAAACATATAATTCATGTTTGTTACTTGACTTGTATCAAAGCTGCTTAAGTCTAATTCTTGGATACTTGATGCACTACCAAACATTCCCTTCATTGTTATTACATGACTTGTATCTACATTTGTTAAAATTATATTTTTTCCCTTAAATCCTGGACCATTTGCAAAAAAATGGTCACAATTTTGTGGAAGTATGCTATTACTCATATCTATAACTAAATTTGAATTAAGTATTAAAAACCAAGTTCCAACATTTGTAACATTACTTAAATCTAAATTTGACATATTTAACATTTTTAAAGAAGATACATTTCCAAACATACCGATTATATTTGTTACTTGACTTGTGTTCCACATACTTAAATCTATTTCTTGTAAACTTGTCATATTTGTAAACATGCTTTGCATATTTGTAACATTACTTGTATCAATATTTTCTATTCCTTCCATATTTGTTACGTTTTTAAAATCCATAAATAATAACTACTATCTTCATTTCCTTTTATTCCATTTGTTCCTTGTAAGTATCCTATACAATTTGTTTCTTCAGTATCACATACTACATAACTTTGTACTCCTCCATATCCATCTGCACTTTCATCAAATGGACCATATACTTTTCTACCATCTTCTACAGTTTTTACACTCTTTTTATTTTCTATTACTATTTTGGTTAATTTATCTTTATATCCCCACATGCCTTGTGTATCAGTAGAACCATCATTACTGTTGTAAGATATTGTTCTCATTGTTGTATTTTCTTCTTGATATTCTGTACTTAAGGTTATCTTTCCTTTCCAACTCGCATTCATATTTGTTTCTTCCATTGGTGTATCTGGATTCATATATAATAATAAATTAAAATCTCTTTCTTCATTTGCTTTTAATGTGAAATTATATAAACTATAAGCATGTTTTGCATCACTAATAACTTTATTTGCATCATTTGGTGTATTTCCTGTTAATTGTTTATTTGTGTTTAAATTTGTATTATAATCATCTTCATAAAGTATTGCATCTATATATTCATCTTCTAAGGCTTTTCCACTTACATTTAATGACTCTAAATTGATACTTGCACTTGCTAAATCATCACATTCATTTTTAATTGTAAAATGATATGGTTTTGCACTTGATAAAAAACTTTTTAATTGTTCTTCATTCATTGGATATGCTTTATCTAAGCTTATATCATTTTCTCCTGTAAATGTAGTATTTAAACATGCTGTATTAACAACATTCTCTCCTGTTTGTTGTCTTGTTAATATCCAATATGCATAAGTTACACCTAAAGCTACAATTAATAATGTTGCGACCGTTAAACTTATAATCACTATTTTCTTTTTATTTTTTTCATTATTCATAATCTCTTTCCTACTTTCTATAAATAAATTATAAACCAATAGTTGGTAAAAATCAACCGATATCAGCGCATATTTTATTTATCTTTTTGTTACACTTTTGGTAATTGGAGATGGATTATATGCAATTTAAAGAAGCAGTTAGTAAAAGAATATTAGAATTATGCGATAAATATCATTACTCACCAAATAAACTTGCTGAAATGTCTACTATTCCACCTACAACTTTAAGGTCTATGTTAGCAAATAAAGTAGAAAATCCTAGTTCATATAATATTTATAAAATATGTAAATTATTTAAAATTGAAATGAAAGATTTTTTTGATACGGACTATTTTAAAATTAATAAAATAGATGATGATTGATAAAAAATCTTTTTTAATTTATAGACTTACCATTTACATATAATTTATAGCCATTAAAATCAATATTACTATTACTACTATCAGCATTATCTAAAGTAGTTATATAACTATTACCTGCTAATTTAATTTTAGACGTTTTATCTAATTTTAATTTTATCTCTTTAGCAGAATTTTCACCATTTATTGTTCCTTCATAATAAGAATTTGTATTCATAGTCATATCAAGACTAGAAATAGAATCTATAACAATATTACCTTTAGCTTCTTGGTTTTCCATTAATAATTCAACAATGCCACCATTTGAACCTTCAACACCCCAAGAATCTTTTTTGGATCTTAAAAAGTTACCAGTAGAATCATTATTTATAAATTTATTATTTTTTAAAGTAATTTTAGAACTTGTATTTGTTATATAGAAAGTATCTCCTTTATTAGTTGTTATTGTAGAATCAGTAGCACTAAACTCTGATACACCAGTAGAAGCATCTCCACTCATAGATTGATATAGAAAAATATTTTTATAAGTAGTAGATTGGCCATTTAATTTATTATTAGTATCAGTTAACGTTACATTTAGAAGAGTAATTTTATTTTTGCCTTCAATTACTACACCCTCTGATGCAGTTGCAATTAAAGATGCATTTTTAACAGTTATATCAGCAGTTGAATAAATGCTAGGAGATCCAGCTCCAGTTGTTTTATAGGTTCCACCATCAACACTTACTGTTCCTCCACCACGGTCAGTCCTAATTGCTGCACTTGATACACCAGAAGTATTAATAGTAAGATTTTTGGCAATCATAGTTCCTCCACCAGTTGTCATAATTCCACCTGAGTTATCTTTTGTAGTTGTTATTTTTGAATCACTTATTGTTACTTGGGTACCATCACTATTGGTATTATTTGTTGTTGCACTTCCTCCATAACTAAATACACCATTTGCTCCAGTAGCATTTGTATTTACGGTTATATTTTTAAGAGTTAAGTTTGCTCCATCTTTAGCAATAATACCAGAATTAGTACCATAAAAACTAGTATTATCCCCACCATTTGAATCGCCACTTTTATCTATTTTAATATCTGATAAATTTACATCAATCTCGCCACCAACTAAAATTGCATTTTCGTCTTTTTCTGTACTTTCGTAATCACCACTCGTTTCCGTAGTAGATTCAGTAATTTCTTTTACAGCTGAATAAGATACATTTTTATTTTGCCCTGCTCCCATACTTTGATTAGGATTATTATTAGAATTTGCATTATCTCTAAAATTATTAACAACTAAATTTTCCGTAAAAGTAAGTCCAGTTGTTAAAATAATTACTCCTAAAATATAGATTAATATTTTATCATTATTAGCAAATGTTTCTTTGAAAGTCTTTTTATTAAATCCAGACAATATTAAGTAAAGTACAATAATAGATAAAGATAAACTTTCTATTCCAAAAAGGATTAAGTAAATATTATTTTCTTGTTGTCCTCCCATTGGTTTTATACCACCATTATTATTTGGCATCTCTGGTGGAGTTCCCATAGAATTATCCCCATCAGGTTTCTCTGGTGGTTCTACTTCAGTATTACCATTAGGCATTTCTGGTGGCTCATTTCCATTTTGACTCATATTTGGCATATTATTACTATTAGAAGATTTATTGCTTAATCCTGTAAAAACAATACTTCCACATAGTAATAAAATAATAACAATTGATATAACGTTTTTAGTTTTTCTTTGCATAATTTTTTTCCTCTCTTTTTAATAAACTTCAAACTAACTATATCAAATATAAATGATGATATTGTGAAATTTAATAATTAATTTTTCAATTCTTTATTTAACTTATACACATAATATAAACCAATTAAAGAACTAACAACAAATATTAATAAATCATAATTATAAAATGATCCATTTTGAATAAAGTTAATTATAAAATCAATAATAAATACAATTAGTATAACTGAATTGATAGCTAATAATAATAATTTATGTTTCTTTTTATAAAAGATATAGTCTAAAATTAATAAAAATGCGTAAATAAGATATTCATAAGACATTATTTTAAATACATTCCAAGTATTATTAAGCATCGAAATTATTTTCGTAGTTTCTTCATTAGATAAATTCAAAATCATATTTAAATTTGCTCCAACTGAAGAAATAGAAATATATCCAACCCATAAAAAGAATAATAAAGGTACAACAATTACACTGCTTAATAAAACATAATTTTTAATTTTTTCTCTTTTACTATCTTTCTTTTTTTTCATCATTTTTAATCTTTACTCCTTTATTCTATTTCATAGACATTGTATCATAATTTAATAACTTTTTTAATATTTATCTTAAAATACTAAAAAAAGAATAGCTTGACACTATTCTTTACACTTTTTCTACTAATTTTAATTCATTACCAACAAATACTACTAAATATTTTAAAGGATTACCAAGTCTTTCATCTTTACTATAACTTACTAATTGACTCTTTCCTTCTTCTATTTTTTCTTTTAATATTTTTTCACTATAATCTTTTTTCTTTATATATTTTAATTCAATCATTATATTATTAGGTATATTTGGATTTTTCTTTTCTAAATAAATATCTATATATCCATTATTACTTACATATTCACTATATACATTATAGTATTCATTATTTAGTAACATTGTAAAATATATTATTTTTATTCCTTTTTCATCTATTTTAATAAAATCTCTATTATCTAATTTTTTTAATACTTCACTTACATAATTATTTAATTTATCAATATTACCTGTTATTAATTCTCTACTTATTTCACTAATAGTTTTATTATCATATCCTATTCCACTTTCTTTTAATTTTTTAGTAAAATAATTTCCATATAATACTTTCATTACCTCATTTGGTATTTTAAAATAATATCCTCCATATATATCTGGTTCGATTGTTAAATAACCAAAATAATATAATAAACTTATTATATCATCACTTTCTAAGTCTAATGTTAAATCAAATTTATTTTTTAAGATGCCTTTTATATGTTCATTTTTCATTATTTCATTTAATAATTCTTTATAGAAACTATTATTTTTTAATTCAATTAAATTTCCTATTTTTCCTGAATTAAAAGCAATATTACTATCCATTATTTCTTTTGGTATTTTTTTAAAATCTTCATAGTAATTTAATAAATACATTACTAATGTTGCATTAAATACTCTTTTGTTAGCTTCTTCATTAAATAAATAACCATCGTAATTTTTTATCATCAAATTATAAATTTCTTCTCTATCTTTTTCTAAAACAATTTCATTTAATAATTTTTTAACTTCTTCATGAGTTAATCCTACCATACTATTAAATCTAATATCTTTTGATATATCAATTGCTATATTAAATCCTGTTGTCATACTATCTAATGTTATTGGACATATTCCTGTTGCAAAAAATCTTCCTATTACTCCCTCTTTTACATATATTTTTATATTTGCATAAAAACTTTTTATTGTACCAGTTACTATTTTGATAAATTTATCAGCACTTCCTTCTAAAATTGCATTCGTAAAATTATCGTATTCATCTATTATGATATATATTTTATTTTCTAATTTTAATCCTTGAATATAACTTAAAAACATTTTTATCATATCATCAGCAGGTTCATCAATATTTATTTCATAGTTAAAATTATAATTATTTAAAAATTTATTAATTCCTGCTATTACACATTTTTTAAAACTATTCATTAATCCTTCTTCTTGTTTATTTTCATTTATACCTGAAAAATCAAAGCTTAAAATATAATAATTATTTTTTTCTTTAGTTGGATGCTTATGAACAAATAAGCCATTAAATAACTTATCAAATAAATCTTTACTATTTATATCATAATAATAATACATCATGCTAGTAAATAGACTTTTTCCAAATCTTCCAGGTCTTAAATAAAATAATGTATCAGGCATATTTTCTAATTTTTCTAAATACATTGTCTTATCTACATAATAACAATTTTCTTCTATTAATCTTTTAAAATCTATTTTTCCATATGGTATCTTTTTCATTACTTAAGCCCTCTTTCTTTAAATTAATTTTATCAAATATTTATTTAAAAGTCACTAAGTATTTTAATCAATGAACTATTTAAAGTAGGCCACTATTTTTTTAATATTTTTTTGCAAAACATTTAATAAACAAAAAAGAACTTGATTTAACAAATTCTTTAAAATAAGCTTAATTGACTTGTTTCAGGCATACCTTCAAATATTCCTAAAGAACGCATTTTATCAATTGTTGTAGCATTTACTTTACCACGATTTTGAAAGTCTTCAACACTATAGAAAGGTTTTTGATTACGTTCTTCAATTATTTTAGTAGCAACAGCATCACCAAGACCATCTAAACTTCTAAATGGTAAGATTAAAGCATTCTCTTCTTCTTCCATTACAAAGTTATTCCCATCACTCTTTGTTAAATTAATACATTTAAATTTAACGCCTCGAGCTGATGCTTCTAAAGCAAGTTTTAAAGTTTCTAAAACTGACTGTTCTTTATTTGTGGCGTCATAGCCTTTACTTTGAATATCAATAATTCTCGCTTTAATGGCGTCATAACCTTTTAACATACAGTCAATATCGAAGTCGGTAAATCTGGTTGAAAAATAAGTTGCATAATAAACAAGGGGTTTGTGAACTTTGTACCAAGCAATTCTAAAAGCTGACATAACATAAGCTGCCGCATGGGCTTTTGGAAACATGTATTTAATTTTAAAACAAGAATCAATAAACCACTTAGGTATTTTAGCTTGTTCCATAATTGCTTTATATTCAGCCCAAGTTGCGGGATCTTTACTAGCTTTTCCTTTTCGGACAAATTCCATAATTTTAAAAGCTTTAAATGGTTCTAAGCCACCATATATAAGTTCAACCATAATATCATCACGACAACCAATTACTTTACTAAATGGCACGACATTTTTCTCAATTAATTCTTGAGCATTGCCAAGCCACACATCAGTACCATGAGCAAGACCGGCAATTTTTACAAGTTCAGCAAAGGTAGTTGGTTTAGTGTCTTTTACTAATTGAATAGTAAAAGGGGTACCAAACTCAGGGACACCAAGAGTTCCGGTATCACACATGATTTGCTCTTTACTAACTTTTAAAGCTTTTGTTGAAGTAAAGATTGACATCGTATCTTTATCATCTAAGGGAACTTTAGTTATATCATCGCCAGTTAAATCTTGAATCATTCTAAGTTGTGTTGGATCAGTATGTCCTAAAATATCTAGTTTTAATACACATTCATCAATGGCATGATAATCAAAATGGGTTGTTCGCCAAGCCTTTGATGGATCTTCTGATGGAAATTGGAAAGGTGTAAAGTCAAAAACTTCTTTATAGCCTGGAATTACAACTATTCCTCCAGGATGTTGACCAGTTGTTCTTTTAACACCCGTACATCCTTTGGCAAGACGTTCTACTTCAACATTTCTCATCATAATATTTTTAGATTCACAATAACCTCTTACATAACCAAAAGCAGTTTTTTCTGCTACAGTACCAATAGTTCCAGCACGGTAAACATTATCAACACCAAATAATACTTTGGTATATTCATGGGCACTGGCTTGATTTAAATCGGAAAAGTTTAAGTCAATATCTGGAACTTTATCAGCATTAAAACCTAAGAAAGTTTGGAATGGTATATCATGACCTTCTTTATCCATTTTTGTTTGACACTTTGGACATTTTTTATCAGGTAAATCATAACCACATTTATAGTTGTTTCCAAGCGATTCACCATTGTCATCTTCAAATTCACTATGTTGACATTTTGGACAACGATAATGAGGAGACAAGGCATTAACTTCCGTTATTCCCATTAAGTTAGCCACAAAAGATGAACCTACACTACCTCTTGAGCCAACTAAAAATCCTTCATCATTAGAGTGTTTTACAAGCTTTTGGGCAATTAAATAAATAACGTCAAAATTAGCTCCGATAATTGCCGTCATGGTCTTTTTAGCTTTTTGGTGTAACTCTTCATCAGATGATTCATTATCATCTTTTTTTAAGGCTAGATAAATTTCATTTTCAACACTATCAGGGCCTTTAATAACTACTTCATGCATTCTTTTATAGATAGCAGTTTCATCATCGCCAGCGTTTTTCTTAACCGCAGAAATAAATCCTGCCCCGTATAATTCTAGAGCAATCCTCTCTTCTAAGTGATGAGGTAAGGGGTCGCCATACCAAGACTTAGCTTTATCATAAACCATTTTAGTAACCGTCATTTGTGAATCTGGAATAACTGGAGCAAAAGGAATGCCATGAGTATCAGGAATAACTTCAATTTCATCACACATATTAGCAATCAAATTAGAATTAGTAACAACAATTTCATAAGCAAGTTCTTCCCCTAAAAAGGCAAATTCTTCTAACATTTCTTTAGTTGTTCTTAAATACATATTAGGAACTTCAATTCCTCTTCGATTTAAAGGATGAAGCTTACCATTGAATTTTTGATTAACAATAATTTCTCGATAAATATTGTCTTCTTTCTTTAAATTGTGAACATCTCCGGTGGCTATGACTGGTTTTCCTGCTTCTTTAGCAACTCTGATAATTCTTTTTAAAAACTCTTGGGCTTCATGTAGGGTTACAAATTTTCGTTCATTACCAATTAAATGAGCAAAAACTGATGGTGGTTGAACTTCAATATAATCATAAAAACTCATCATATTAACTAATTCTTCATCTTCTTTACCCATTGAAGATTCAAAAATTTCCCCATTAATACAACCTGAACCAATAAGTAAACCTTTTCTAAGTTCCGTAATATCTTTTCGTGGAATTTTAGGTTGTTCATTTTTATATAAATATTTAGTATTAGCTATTGAAACAATCTTAAATAAATTTTTTAATCCTTCTTTATTTTTAGCAATTAAAACCGCATGAAAAGGATAACTAAATCTTACTAAATCTTCAACATTAACTAAACTTAATAATTCATCAGTTGTATAGGTATTTTGGTCATTTAAATTTTTAGCCATTTTATAAAAAGCTAAGGCTGTACCTTCGGCATCATAATCAGCTCGATGGTGTTTATCTTCATCCCAAGGCACATCTAATCTTTTAGTTAAAGTTTGTAATTTATGATTAGGCCATTGAGGATATAAAATTCTCGCTATACTCATGGTATCAATAACCGTTTTATTAAATTCCTCAAAATCATATTTTTTACAAGCTGCACTCATGAAAGAAATATCAAACTTAGCATTATGAGCAACCATTGGAAAGTCCCCTGCCCAATCTAAAAATCTTTTAACTACTTCACACTCTTTTGCACAACCTTTAACCATTTCATCAGTAATAAAAGTTAAATCAGTGATTTTTTTAGGAATTGGTCTTTCAGGATCAATTAATTCATCAAATCTTTCTAAGATTTTACCATTACATATTTTAACAGCCCCAATTTCTATTAAAGTATCACTACCAGCATAAAAACCAGTTGTTTCAGTATCAAATACCACAAAAGTATCTTCTAATAAATTATAAGTTTGATTATTAAAGACAATATCAACATCATCATTAACAATATTCATTTCAGCTCCATATAAAACTTTAAAATGTTCACTTTCATCTTTACCTTTATTCATATCTCTTACGGTATGAAATATTTCGGGAAAAGATTGAACACAGTTATGGTCAGTTATGGCAAGAGCCTTCCATCCCATATTGGCTGCATATTTAACAACGTTATTAGGGTCTTTTTGTTCATAAGGTGTTACTCCATCCATCGCACTCATCATAGTATGTAAATGAAGTTCTACTCTAGGTGTTTCTTCTTCATCTATAACCGGATTATCTTTAGAATCAATTTTTTCTACTGAACGAGCTTTTAAAACATAATCTCTTGCAAAAGTATCATATTCAATATTTCCTAAAAAACGATACCATTTATTTTCTTTAATTTCTTTTTTAATTAATTGATATTCATTTTTATCTTTAATAAAAATCTTAGCTATCATTGAATTAGTTTTATCACTAATCTTTAAAGTAATAATATTAATATTATCTCTTTCTAAATAATCCATTCCAAAAACATAAGCTTCAAAAGCCACATTTTTAGTTTCTCCAACAACATTATTAATAATTGATATTTCTTCTTTTATTTCTTTACCTAATAATAAATTACCTTCAATTTTTTCTTCTTTTACTTCATAATTAGTATTTTTCTTAGCTTCTAAAATTTCATTTTTAACATTATTTAATATTTCTTGATTTAAAAAAGTTGTTATTTCAAATTCTTTATAACCAAATAATAATAATTCTTTTTGTAAATTTTTACTTTCTTTTTTAATTTCTTGTTCTTCTAAATTACTACCTACTTCAAAAGTTATAACATCATCATCAATTTTTATATCTTCGCTTATCCCACTAAGAGATGGTTTACGAATCTTTAAATCTTTTAAATAATCTTTAACAAAAGCTAAAACATCTTCATTTCTTATTTCATCATAATTAAAATGCATACTAAAACTTACTTCTTCATTATTTACTTTTTTAATTTTTTTAAATAATTCATGTAAAGTTTGATATGAATAAGGATAAGGATTATTAATTGTTATTTCAATTTTATTTTCTTTATTAATAACTTTAACTTTAAGAATATTACTATCTTTAAAAGGTTCTAAATCAGTTATTTTAAGGACATTTAAAAAGTTTAATAAATCATTAGGCATACTACCAACTCCTTTAATACTATAACATAAATTTTCTTTTTATTTTTCTAAAATTTGTAAATTATTGATATTTATTTGATATTCTGCAAAACGTTTAGCAACTCTTCCATTTAACATTACTAAATCTCCAATGTTAAATTCTTTTACTTTCTTTAGTTCATTATTAAATAAGACAAAGTTACCTATTCCACTTTCATCACTAGCAGTTATAAAAGCCATATCTAAATTATCTTTTGTTTTAATTTTTTTAATATTTTCAATTAAAACCACACATTTAACATATTCATTAAAATGAGCTTTCATATCTTCAATTTTCATGATTGTTTTATCTTGATAAGCACTAGCAGGATGATTACTAATATAAAAACCAAAACTTAAATATTCTTCTTTTCTTTTTTCTTCTAAAGTGTCATCTGGTAAAATGGTAATTTCTGGTTTTAAAACGAATTCACTAGCTAAATCACTTACTAAAGAGGCATAATCTAAAGCTTTATCTAAATTAGCTTTTAAGGTTTGATGATTAAGCTTAAATTCACTTAAAGCATCAGCCATAATTAAAGCTTCAATAGTTTTTTTATTAACACTTTTACCATAAGTTCTAGAAACAAAATCTAAATAATCGGTATATAATCCTTTTTCTCTTTCTAAAATAATATTTTTAGTGGCTTCAATACCTAAATTTCTAATTAAAGTAAAAGGGATTCGTAAAGCATTACCTTCAATTTTATAAGTATCTAAACTTTTATTAATACTAGGTGGTAAATATGAAATATTATACTTTTTAGCCATACTCATATATTCTTTAGTCTTAGGTGCACTACTAAGGGACATATTTAGTAAATTAGCAATAAAGTATAGAGGATAATAACATTTTAAATAAGCCATTTGAACCCCAATTAAAGCATAACTAACGGAATGAGATTTATTAAAGCCATAATCAGCAAATTTTAAAATTAAATCATATATTTCTTTAGCAATATTTAAGGGATAACCATTTAATGTAGCTCTTTTAAGAAATTTCGTTTTTTCTTCCTCCATAATGCTTTTTTTCTTTTTACTCATTGCTCTTCTAATTATATCAGCTTCAGCATAAGAATATTTGCCAACTTTAACAAGGATTTGCATAATTTGTTCTTGGTATACAATAATACCATAAGTTTCTTTTAGAATAGGCTCTAAAGAAGGATGCAGGTAAGTAACCAACTCTTCCCTATTCTTTCTTTTAATAAAAGTATCAATATTATTCATTGGTCCTGGTCGGTATAAAGCAATGGCACTGACAATATCTAAAAAATTCTCAGGTTTTAGTTTTCTTAAAAAATTTTTAATTCCTTCACTTTCAAATTGGAATATCCCAATAGTGTCCCCTCTTCTAAATAACTCGATAATTTTGGGATCATTATAATCAATTTGATTAAGATTAATTGTCTTACCAGTATTTTCTTTAATTAAATTTAAAACATTTTCAATAATAGTTAAATTTTTAATACTTAAAAAATCCATCTTAATTAAACCTAATTCTTCTAAATAATTCATACTTATTCCGGTTATTAATTCTTCATTATTTAGATAAACTGGTATTACTTCATCTAAAGATACACTACTAATGACAACACCTGCCGCATGAGTTGAAATATGTTTTTTTAAGCCTTCAATTAAGAAGGTTTTTCTAACAACTTCTCTTAGAAGGTCGTCATTCATCACGATTTTTTTAATTTTAGGATTTAATAAATTAGTTTTTAAATCAACTTTAGCATCAATTAATGATAAAAAACTTTCCATCACTTCATTAGAAACTTTTAAGGCTTTACAAACACATCTAAGCGCTAATTTACATTTTAAAGTTCCAAAGGTAATAATATTAGCAACTTTATCTATGCCATAACGATTTTTAACATACTCCACAACTTGATTTCTTTTCGTATCTTCAAAATCAATATCAATATCAGGCATTGTTACTCGCTCAGGATTTAAAAATCTTTCAAATAATAGATGATATTTTATGGGGTCAACATCGGTTATACCGATGGCATAACTAACTAAAGAACCGGCAGCAGAACCTCTTCCCATTCCAACTAAGATATCATTGGTTTTAGCATATTTAACATAATCATAAACAATTAAAAAATAATCAACAAAACCCATTTTATTAATAACTTCTAATTCATAGGTTAAACGTTTTAAATATTCTTCACTAACAATGTTATTTAATCTTTTAGCTATACCTTTTTTAGCTAAAGCCGTAAGATAAGCATAAGAATCTTTAATACTTTCATCATAATGAGGAATATAACGTTTATCTTTTGGAATAACTAAATTAAATTTATCTAAAATAAAGGAATTGTCTTCATTTTCCTTAAAAAAACTTTCTAAACTTTGATACTGATAATTACTTTTTTCGACTTCATCTAAAGTAATGTTTTCTTCAATTGCTTTTAATAAATCAAGAGAACTTGCATCTTCATTTTTATAACATCTAATAAATGGTGCATAAAGAACATTATTGGTTTTTAAATAAGCATTTTTCTTTTCAGTTTCATTTACATATCCTAAATAAAAATCTTCTTCATTAAAAAATGGTTTAATCGTGTCATAACTAGTAATAAAAGATGAATCCATTATAATTATTAAATCATTAAAAAGCTTTTTATCTAAAGATGATACATCTTCTTTGGTTTGCATTTTGGTATGAATTTTTAATAAATTTTGATAGCCTTGATAATTTTTAGCATACATCGCTAAATTAATAGTTAAAAAAGGAACATTTAAGCCAACAATTGGTTGAATTTCATTTTTTAAACATAAATCATAAAATTCCATTACTCCATATAAATTATCATCACAAATACCACAGGCTTTTATCTTTTTTTCTTTTAAAACATTTATTAGTTTTGGTAGGCTTATTAAACTTTTTAATAAAGAATAATCACTTACAATCCTAAGAGGTATATTCATTATTCATCACCCACCTTGTTATAACAATTATATCAAAAGAATCTTAAGAGATAAAGATAGTTTCTTTTAAAATATCATAAAAACTGGCAATTAAATTATAATTATCTAGAAGCATTTGTAATTGACTTCTATACTTAATAATGTTAAAATTTTACAAGAAAAAGAAAACGTGGAGGTGAAGATTATGGCTAAAGTATTAACAACTAAAAAACCTAAAACTGTAAATAGTCGTAGTAAAGCATTAAATGCTACTAAAACTCGTCAAAAACCAAATAAACAAAAGAAAACAATCAATGGTGAAAAAGTAATTATTACAGCTCGTGAAGCAAAAAAATTAAAATAGGAAAGCCTATTTTATTTTTTTTTCTTTAAATAATTTATTATATATTTCTTGATAATTATTAACTAATATAATTTCTAAATTTTCTAAGACATATTCTGGGACTTTTTTTAAGTCTTTTTTATTCTCTTTTGGTAAATAAACCGTATGAATACCACTATTAAAGGCGCCTATTAATTTTTCTTTAATGCCTCCAACAGGTAAGATGTCGCCTCGTAAAGTTATCTCACCAGTAAAAGCAATGGTATTAGAAATAATTTTTTTAGTTATTAAACTAAGAAGTGAAGTTACAATAGCAACCCCAGCACTTGGTCCATCTTTAGGCGTTGCCCCATCAATTGCATGAAGATGAAAATCATATTCTTTAAAATCAAGATTTACTTCATGATGACTTTTAATATAATCAAATGCAACCATAATTGATTCTTTCATAATATCTTTAATAGAACCACTTATTTCTAATTTACCGTTACCAGGGAATTTACAAGATTCAATAGGTAATACTTTACCACCAACACTTGTCCAAGCAAGAGCATTTACTAAACCGGCTTCATTAGTTTTAGGTAAAATATCATCTTCAAATTCATAAATATCTAAATATTTCTTTAAATCTTTTTCGGTTAAACTTAAAGATAATTTTTTCTTAGCTTTAATACTTCCAGTTAATACTTTTCTAACTAAATTTTCTAATTTTCTTCTTAATTCTCTTACCCCAGCTTCTTTTGTGTAATGAGTTATAATTGAGGAAATTACCCCATCAGGAATAGTTAATTCTTTTTCATTAATTCCATATTCCGCATAAATATTAGGAAGTAAATATTCTTTAGCTAAATTAATTTTTTCATATAAAGTATAACTTGAAACTTCAATTATTTCTAAACGATCTTTTAACTCAACTGGTATTTTAGTTATATCATTAGCCGTTAAAATAAATAAGACATTACTTAAATCAAAAGGTTCTTCAATATAATGATCAATAAATGTAAGATTTTGAGGATAATCTAAGACATCAAGTAAGACACTTGCAGGGTCACCTCGGTAATCTTTAGTCATTTTATCAACTTCATCAATTAACAAAACCGGATTATTCGTGCCACATTTAATCATAGCTTCAATAATTTTACCAGGACCAGAACCAATATATGTTCTTCGGTTACCACTTAATTCGGAAGCATCATTTAAACCACCAACACTTATTTTATAAAATTCTTTATTTAAAGCTTTAGCAATTGACATGGCAATTGTTGTTTTACCTACTCCTGGAGGCCCTACTAAACAAATAATCGGACTTCTTAAATTAGGATTACGTTTTTTTACAGCACAATACTCAATAATTCGATTTTTAATTTCTAATAAACCATAATGAGTTTGATTTAAAACATCTAAAATATGATCTAAATCATTTTCATCATAAGAAAATTTATGCCAAGGTAACGCAAAAAAAGTTTCTAAGTAATTTCTTATAAATGAAGCATCAGGACTTAAATCATTCATTTGCTCATATTTACTTATTTCTCTTTTAATCTTAGTAACAGTTTTACTATCTAAATCTAAAGTTTCAAGTTTAGCTAACCATTCACTAGCCTCTATCTTCTTTTCATTTTCTTCTCCTAAAGTTTTTTTAATTTCTTTTAATTTTTCTCTTAAAATAAATTCTTTTTGATTTTCATCTAAACTTTTTTGTAAATTCATATTTAATTCTTGATCAAATTTTAAAACTTCTAATTCATAATTTAAATCATCTAATAAAGTTTGAGCTCTTTTTTGACTACTTACTTCTTGCATATAAAATAATTTTTTATCAAGACTTAAATTCATAAAACTTACTATAACATCAGTCATTTCACCAAGAGTTTCACGATTATTAATTAATCCTAAAATCGCATTAGATAAACTGGGATTTAAACTAACATATTTTTTTAAAGTGCTACCTATTTTTCTTTTAAAAGCACTTTCAAGAGCTGTTTCTATTTTACTAGTTTTAATTTCTTCATAATTACATTTTAAAATATTATTATCATCTTGGTCATTATAATATTTTTTAATTTTAATTCTTTCTTTACCAACAATCTTTACTCTTAAATGACCATTAGGTAATTCCATTTTACTAGTAATTACTCCATACACTACAATTTTCGGTAAATCACTTACCTCAGGGGTTTCTTCTAAAGTATCTTTAGGAGAGACAACAAGAATTTTATTTTCAAAACTTTTACCACTTAACATTATTATTTTACGAGACAATTCATTATTAAGTTCGATTTTTATCTCCTCTTTAGGAAGTAAGATAAATTCTTTTAATAATATAACTGGTAAAGTTTTCATCATGCTATCACGTCCTTAATAATGTTTTTTATTATAAAAGCGAATAATAATTTTGTAAAGAAAAAATTAAAAAAAAATAATCTCTATTAATGAAATTATTTTTCTTCTTTAGTTCTTTGTAATAAAAGCTTATCTTCTTTTTTTAAGTCAAAGCCTTTAGCTAAGGTATATCTTATTAATCTTTGCTCTTCATAAACTAAAGATTTATATAAATTAATAAATTCTGTTGCCTCTTTTTTTAATGATAAAATAGCTTTTTTAAAATTATCAGAAATATAATTTTTATCAACTAAATAACTTAATTGATTATATAAATAAGTTTTATATTCATGATAGTGTTCCATAAAAATTTCTGTAAAAGGATAATTTAAAATAAAAGCATCAGTTATAGTTGGAATAATTTTTCTTTCAACCCACTTTTTATCTTTTAAAATACCTACACTAATATCACTTTCTTCACTTAAATAAGGAATAATATTTGCCTCTTTAATATCATTTATTAATTTTTCTTTAGAATTGTTAGTCATTATTAAATCAATATTTTCTAAAGAATCATAAGGAAAACCATAGTTTTCTTTTTTTGAATGTTTAACAATAATTCCATAGATATTATCCATAATTTCACCAACTTTCTTGTGAAGACAATATTTTATCATATTTAACGAACCACTGTCAAATTATTTAGACAGTTGCCAGTAACTCCGAATAAAAATTTTACGGGATGAATCAAAGTATTGAATAAAAGGTAAACTATCTGTTAC
>CANQSC010000018.1 GCA_947626445.1 uncultured Bacilli bacterium | reverse complement strand
CCATCTGGTAAATATGGCATATCTTCTTCTGGTAAGACTAGTGAGATAACACCTTTATTACCATGACGTCCACTCATTTTGTCACCAACTTGAATTTTACGTTTTTGAATAATGTATACTCTGACTAATTTAAATACGCCAGCAGGTAATTCATCAGAATTTTCTTTCGTATATACTTTAACATCATGAACAATACCAGCAGCACCATGCTCTACTTTTAGGGATGTATCTCTTACTTCCCTAGTCTTTTCACCAAAAATCGCATGTAATAATTTTTCTTCACTAGTTAGTTCTTGAACACCTTTAGGAGTTACTTTACCAACTAAAATATCTCCTTCTTTAACTTCAGTACCAATTCTTACAATACCATCAGCATCTAAGTTACGACGAGACTCTTCACTAACATTTGGAATATCTCTTGTAATTTCTTCAGGTCCTAATTTAGTATCTCGACATTCTATTTCATAAGTTTCGATATGAAGTGATGTATAAACATCATCTTTAATTAATCTTTCATTTAAGATAACAGCATCTTCATAGTTAAAACCATTATAAGTCATGAAGGCAACAGTCATATTTTTACCTAAGGCAAGTTCACCTTGATCAGTACTTGGACCATCGGCAATTACTTGACCAGACTTAACTTTATCGCCTTTTTTAACTAAAGGTACATGATTGATACAAGATGAGGCATTACTTCTTTCATAATTTGCTAAGTAATAGGTATCAAGTCCTTTAGCAGTTTTAACTCTAATAGTTTTAGCATCCGCATATTCAACAACACCGTCAGCTTTACAAACAATGGTACTTCCTGAATATTTAGCCGCTACACATTCAACACCAGTACCAACAATTGGTGCTTCTGTCTTTAATAGTGGTACAGCTTGACGTTGCATGTTAGAACCCATTAAGGTACGGTTAGCATCGTCATAGTTCAAAAATGGAATACAACTAGTTGTAATAGAAACAACTTGACTTGGTGATACGTCTACAAAATTAACTTTTTCACGAGGAACAAAGATATTATCGCCATTAATACGAACAACTACACTATCATCAACAATTCGGTTGTTTTCATCTAAATTAACAGTTGCTTGCGAAATATAGTAATCAGCTTCTTCATCAGCAGTCATATAAACTACATCATCCATTTGAACAACACCATCAACAACTTTACGATAAGGTGTCATTATAAAACCATATTCATTTACTTTAGCATAACCAGCTAAAGAAGTAATTAAACCAATATTTTGACCTTCTGGACTTTCTACTGGACAAATACGACCATAGTGGCTAGCATTGACGTCACGAACATCCATACCAGCACGATCTCTTGATAAACCACCAGGTCCTAAACTTGATAAACGACGTTTATCAGTTAACTCCGCAATTGGATTAATTTGATCCATGAATTTTGATAATTGACTTGAACCAAAGAATTCTTTTAAGACAGCTGTTACTGGACGAATATTAATTAATGATTTAGGAGTTATATCAGTCATTTCTTGAGTTGTCATACGTTCACGGATAACTCTTTCCATTCTTGACATACCAACCTTAAATTGATTCTGAATTAATTCCCCAACTTGTCTTATCCGACGATTTCCTAAATGGTCAATTTCATCAGTATTACCAATACCATCTTGTAAATTTAAGTAATAACTAATTGCTGCATAAATATCAGGAATAGTTAATCTTTTTTCATCAACACTTTGATCTACACCAATAATCTTAATAGTTTTCTTAGGATCATTTTTATCAAATACTTTAATTTCTTGAACCATTTCATAAGAATCTAATTCTTGATTAACAATTGTTTTATGTAAGCCATAACCACTTTCTAAAACATCTTTTAAACTATCTAAAATTTCTTTAGTAATAACCGTTCCTTTTTTAACTATTACTTCTTTATCTACTTTAATATCTTCAGCAATAGTACATCCCATTAAACGATTTTTTACATTTAATTTCTTATTAAATTTATAACGACCAACTTTAGCTAAATCATAACGGAAATGATCAAAGAAACGGGTTACAATATGGTTTTTAGCAGAATCTAATGTAGCAGGTTCTCCTGGACGTAACTTTTCATATATTTCAATTAAAGCTTCATCGGTATTTTTAGAACTATCTTTTTCAATAGTATTATCTAAATAAACATTCTCGCCAAAAACACTTTTAATGTCTTCATCACTTGATAAACCTAAAGCTCTTAAAAAAGTTGTAACTGGAACTTTTCTAGTACGATCTATACGAACATACATAACATCACGAGCATCAAGTTCAAATTCTAACCAAGTACCACGATTAGGTATCATTTCCCCAGTTATAATTGGTCTACCATTTTTATCTATTTCATGTTTAAAATAAACACTTGGACTACGAACCAATTGTGAAACAATTACTCTTTCAGCACCATTAATAATAAATGTTCCAGCATCAGTCATTAAAGGCATATCCCCTAAGAATATTTCTTGTTCTTTAACTTCACCAGTTTCATGAATAAATACTCTTGCTAAAACCTTTAGTGGTGCTGCATAAGTAACCATTCTTTCTTTTGCTTCTTTAATAGAATATCTAGGCGTATCAAAAGAATAATCACCAAAATCAATAGTGACATTACCAGTAAATGATTCTACTGGAAATAATTCTTCAAAAACTTCTTTAATACCAGTTTCTAAAAATTCTTGGTAACTTTTCTTTTGAATTTCTAATAAGTCAGATAACTCCATAGTATTCTTACTTTTAGAAAAACTTCTTCTTGTACGATAATCTCCACATTTTTTTAGTTTATAAGCCACAATTTCACCCCATCCATCTATTTTTTGCTTAATAAAAAATTAAACATGTCGCCAATATGAAATTATAAAGGCATTGCAAGTATTTGTCAATCAATTTTTGCTTTAATTACATAAAAACCTTTAGATTTTTCAATTACTTCACACTTAAACTGTAAACTAAGTTCTTTCATCACACTTTTAGCCCCTTGATCTTTTCTAATTACAAACCATAAACTACCATTAGGATTTAAATGTTCTTTAGCGCCGTTAAGAATATTTAATACAACATTTTTTCCAGCCCGAATTGGCGGATTAGTAACAATTAAATCAAATTTACCAGTAATATTTTCATAACAATTAGATACTATGACTTTCCCATCAACTTTATTCTTTTTAATATTTTTTTCACATAAATGCAAAGCCCTTTCATTAACATCACTCATTACACAAGAACAAGACTTTATTTTGCTTAAAACAATGCCAATAAATCCATAACCACATCCAACATCAAGTAAACTTTCAAAAGACTCTTCACTTTTTAATAAACAATCAACTAACAATCTACTTCCATAATCAATATGGTCTTTAGAAAAAACTCCTAAATCACTAAAAAAAGTGAAAACAATATTATTTTTTTCAAAATTAATCGTTCTCATTTCACTTCTTAAATCTTTATTATTAGTAAAATAATGTTCCAAATTATCACTCCTATAAAGTTTAATTTTCTAAAACAAATGGATTATCAATTGTACCATATTCTAAATCAGATTTTGAATTTTCAGTTATTTTAAGAGATTTAGAAAGATATACTGTAGGCCACACACTAATTGCGTTATCAGCTCCATTATAACCATTGAACACATACCCAGATGAAGACACACCAAATAAGGAGCCAAAAGTAGAAGAAATTGATGATAAAGTCCATAAATCCCCACTACTTGGTTTTAACCAATCTGTGCCTCCACATTCACTTTGATAGTTAATAGCATTAACTGTTTTATCCCAATTATATAAATATTCAGCAAAACAATTTTCTCTTCCTATACTTCCTCCATTCGTTGCATAACCGTAGTCGCTTGGATATATTAATCCTATTCCATTATATTTTTCTCCTACATCTGTTTCTTTACTCCATTCAATTGGTCTATTATTAAATACAGTTGTTCCTCTTTCTTTTTCATAAAACGCTTTTACTGTTACATCAACATAAGTACTATTTCCACCAAGATTCCAAATTACTTCTTTATCAATCATACTTCTTGTTGTTTCATCTAAGCCCTTTGGCAATTCTGTTCCTGAATTAAAGTCACACATAATTGCTTTTCCATTTTTATAACATTCTCCTGTTTCACTTCCATAATATATTCCATTTAACATATCTTTTAATTTACTTGTAGCCCAACTATTGGTATAACTTGACAGTCTATCCCATGAATAGCTTCCAAAGTTTTTTTGACTTTTTATTCCATCTGTTCTTATTATTTTTACCCTTTGTTCTATTCCATTTTCAGTTTTAACGTTTACTAAGCCTATAATTCTCCAGATTTCATCATTAAAGCTTACATAATTATTTGGATTAGCACCACCAAATCGATATTCAGTCTTATTCCATTCTTGCCCTAATTCCTTTAAATCATTATGCTCTACTTTATATAGTCCATCTCCACTTTCAACGGTTGATAGTCGTTTAATATATTCTTCTGCTGGCATTTTATCGTCATCCATTGCTACACTAGTTATATTGATACTTGCTTCAAAACTTTGCCCTTCTACTTCATTTCCAGCAATATCATCTATCCATAAATATAAGTTGTACGTTACTTCTTCTCCTTTACTTACTTCTCCATCAACTTTTGTTCCTCCTGTAAGTACTCCTGTATCTAAAATATATGATGTTCCTAAATTTTCTACTTTTAAATTTTCTAAATCTGTATTTATTCTACTTAATTTACTTCCTACAGTCGGTTTCTCTTCTGTACTTTTATATAAAGCATATTTTATTTTACTTACATCTAAAGTATTAGTACTTAAAGTATTTAATGTTAAAACATAACTATTATTTATAGTACATGTATTAGTTATCGTAAATATATAAGGATCACTACTTAATCCTAGACTATCACTCATTGGATAAGTATTATTTAAATTAATACTATTACTTTGTTCACTAAAATCTAGACTAAAACATCCAACTTCAACATCATTTTCATTGGTTTGTTCTTCAGTTACTATCCATAAAGCATATGATTGAGTTACATATAAACAACCTATTAACATTAATCCTATTAATAATAATGATAATTTGTATCTTATTTTCATATTATCAATTCCTATTCTTAAACTATTTAAAGTATACAATAGTTTTTAGGGATTCGCAAGTTTGTAACTGTAAAAAATCTAACATTGACATTAATTTTTTGCTTTTATTGATTTAAATAATTTATGCCATAATTTTTCTGAAGAATAATTTAAAATTCCTACTTTATAAATTCTTAAACCATATTTAAAAATTACAAACATAAATATTCCAGATATAGCTGTAGAAATTCCCAGTTCTAATAATGATACTTGTCCTAAAATAAATAATGTTGGTGATATTAAAAACGATAACATTGGTATAAAAGAAATAACTTTAATAAATAATGAACCTTCAAAAGTTGTAGCCATCATTGCTAAATAATAACCTAAGACTAAAATAATCATTAAAGGCATTTGTAATTGTTGAAAATCTTCAGTACTAGTTGTCATAGACGCTAAAACTCCAGAGATAATAGCATATGATATAAAAGAAAAGATAAATAAAATGATAATAATTGGTAGTCCTTTTACTAATAAACTTGTTATTCCCAGTTCATTAACAACTGAAATAATTTCTCCAAGTTCCCCACTGCTAAGGCTTAAAGAAAGAGAACCACCCATAATTAATCTTACTAACATAGCTAGTAAAGCATATAAAATAAATAAACAACCTTGAATAGTTACAAATAAAGTTGAGGCAATAATCTTAGATAGAAAATGAGCTTTTGGTGAAACATTAGAAATAATTATTTCCATACTTTTAGTTGATTTTTCATCATTTACTTCAGCCCCAATCATTTGAACAAGTAAAGTAATTAATAAAAAGCATGGTAAGATAAAAATCATCATTACCCCAACCGAAATAAATTCTTTATTATCTGCATCTGTTTTTTCAGGATTTAAAGTCTGTAATTCAACATTAACGGGACTAGTTAAAGCCATAATTTCTTCTTCAGTTAAATTATTTTCTTCAATAACAATTTTAGTTTTTAAATTATTTAGTGAAGTATTAATTAATTCTTTAGTAATTGTTCCTACTTCATTATAACTAATTATTTTACCATTTAAATAATTATTATTTTCTTTATCAATAACTAAAACAATTTTATCTAATTCATTTTCTAAATCACTTGTTTCTTCATCTTCACTTTTAAAAGAACGCTCTAATTTATAATCTTTCATATCTAAATTTAAAGCTGTTTTATTAAATTCACTAACAAAATCATCATAAACATTTATTTTATCAACAACATAAATAGTTGTTAAATTATCAAAATCACCACCAAAAAAAGTAATAATTTTATCAATATTAAAAATACCAATTAATAAAATAGCAATAATAATATTAGCAATTTTAAACCATTTAGTTCCTATCTTCTTCATTAAACTTTGTTTAATTAAAAATTTAAATTTATTCTTCATAGTATGCACCTACTTTACTTAAAAATATTTCATTTAATGAAGGATCTTCAACCATAAACTTAATAATATTTTCTCCTTTTTTAACAACTTCAAAAACATCATTAATATATTTTTCATCTTCTATTTTAATAATTATTTCATTAGCATTATCTACTACTTCTAAAACCCCTTTAATATTTTTTAATTTTTCTTCATCAATTTTACCAATAATATGAATATTTTTCTTTCGATAATCTTTTTTAATTTGTTTTATACTTCCTTGTAAGACACTTTTACCTTTAACTAATACTACTAAATTATCACAAAACATTTCAACGTGTTCCATTCGATGTGATGAAAAAATAATAATGCGATTTTTTTCTTTAAATTCTTTCATGACTTTAACAAATTCTTCAACATTTATTGGATCTAATCCTGTAAATGGTTCATCTAATATCAATAGTTTAGGGTCATTTATAATAGCACTTATAAATTGAATTTTTTGTTGATTACCTTTACTTAATTCTTTAATTTTACGATTTTTATATTCACTAATATGAAAACGATTTAAATAATAATCTAATTTTTCTAAGATATCTTTTTCTTTCATACCTTTTAAAGTACCATACATTATCATTTGTTCTTTAACGGTTAATTTAGTAAGTAAACTTCGCTCTTCAGTTAGAAAACCTATTTGATCTGTTAAATCATAATTAATTGGTTTATCATCTAAAGTTATTTTGCCTTTTGTTTGTTCTAGTAAACCAATAATCATTCTAAATGTTGTCGTTTTTCCTGCGCCATTTACCCCTAATAAACCAAATATTTCGCCTTCCTTAACAGTTAATGATAAATTATCGACCGCTAAGATATTACCATAATATTTTGTAACATTTTCTAATTTTAACATAATCGCCTCTTATAAAAAAATTAATGATTAAAAACTCATTAATTCACTTTCTTTTTCTTTTAAGTGTTCATCAACTATTTTATTATATTTATTAATTAATTCTTGAACGTCTTCTAATTCTAATTTTTCTTCATCTTCTGGTAATTCCAATTTTTTAATTTCATTATTCGCGTCTTGTCTAATATTTCTTAAAGCAACTTTAGCTTCTTCACAAACATTTTTAGCTTCTTTAACATAATCTTTTCTTTTATCTTCAGTTAGTTCTGGAACAGTTAAAATAATAATCTCCCCATTATTAATTGGTGTAATCCCAATATTAGCTTCATTAATAGCTCTTTCAATTTCTTTTAAGGTACTTCTATCAAAAGGTTTAACCATTAATTGTCTTGCTTCTGGAACCGTAATATTTGCTAAACTTTGAATTGGCGTTGGAACATCATAATACATAACATTAATCCCATTTAACATACTAGGATTTGCTCTTCCTGCTCTGATATTTAATAATTTGTTTTCTAATGAAACTATCGCTTTTTGCATTTTTTCTTCTGTGTTCATAATAACCTTCTTTCTAATTTAATTGTAACACATTTTATTTAATTATTGAAAAAATATTCTAATTCTTCATCTTTAGATATTCCTAAAATAGTTTTAGTAATCATTCCTTTTTCTACTTTAATTATATAAGGTGTTAAATCAAGGTTTTCTTTAACTTCTTCATTTAAATTACCTAAATCTTTAACTAAATTGCGATTTTCATTATATGTATCTCGATCAACAAAATAAATTGGTAATTTACTATTTTTCATAACACTTTCATTAGCCATTAATTTATCACAAGAAAGACAATTACTTCTTGTAAAAATAATATTAAAACTATCAAAAGCATTTATCTTATTCATTATTTCATCTAAAGTTATTTTACTAACATAAGCATTATCATAAGTTAGTTCTTGTTTTTCTTCGCCACCAAAAGTTGTATTATTAGCATTTGGATCTTCCGGAATAAAATGAAGCATAATTTGGTCACCAAAAAAAACTAAAACTAAAACCAATACTACTATCACACAATAAATCTTTTCTTCTTTTTTCATGATAAATTTTCCTTATAAACTCTTATGGCATTTCTTAATTCTTCACTTTTTAAATTTCTTTTTTCATTAGTCCAATAATCTTTTATTGTACTTTCCCCATTCATAACTGAAGTTTCATTATCAAAATATAATACTTGACCATCTTTAACTATTAAAAAAGTTGGTGAATATAGATTTTTAGTATCATCATCTAAAATCGTTGTATAACTTGCTAAATAATTTACTATATTTTCATAATAATAATTATCATTTTTACGGTCATTATAAAAATTATAAAAATATATTTCTTTAATATTTTCTTTTATCGCTACTTCATTTAATAAATCAGCATAATAACTAGTCCAAGTATTTTCTGGAAATCCCATAAAAATTAAAGCTGAACCAGTATTTAAAGTTTCTAATATTTCACTATTTTTTTTATATTTAAATAAATTATTTTGAGGTACCCCAAACTCTAAAGTAAATTTTTCACTATCAGTCATTTTACTTTCACTCGCATAACTTTTAGTTCCTAAATAAACAAAAGCACCAATTAAAACAACAAAACTAATTAAATAAAATCCTTTTTGCCATATATTCATTTTAGGCTTATTTGACTTCATATAAAAAACCTCTTTCTAAAATTATTATAACAAAATTTTCTTATTTTTGTATACTACTTTCACCAGTTAAATAATTTATATTAACACCATCTTCAACATTAAAGATAAAAACATTAAATTCTAGACTATCATCTTCAATTGATTTAGCTTCGATTTCTACCCCAGTAACTAGTAAATTAACACCTTCAAAAATTGGTGTTACCCGATATAAAACATGATTTTTACTTTTTTTAACATAATCAGCAACTTTATTTTCAAACTCTAACATTACTTTAGCATTCATATTTCTCGTACAAGTTATTAAGTTATTAGGATTAGCATTTTCCCCAGTTAATTGAAATCCAATTAAATGACAACGATTATATAAATATTTACCATCAACAAAATCATATTTAACGGTATGCCAACCACTTGGTTTAATCATCCCAATACTTTCTCGTTCTTCATCAGGCATGGTATCAAGGCCAACTCTTGCAACAGCTACACCACATCTACCTAAAGAATCTAATTCGCTATAAGATTCAAAAGCCTTAGAAGTATCATATTCATCAGTAAAATAAGGTTTATTATTATTGATAATTACGTAAGGTTCGCCATCATAAGGAGGTATTTCACTAATTTGATAACTTCTAGCTTCCGTTTTAACAGTTATCTCATTTAAAAATGCAATTACATAATCTTTACTAGTATAAATTAATAAACCAATTATTAAAACTAAAACAATATTAATAATATTAACTTTATTTTTAATTTTATTTCTTTTTTGCAAAATATTCACCTTCTATATATATATCATACTCTTATCATACTCTAATTTTTAAAAAATTTAAATACTATGGAAGCATTTTTTAGTTCTGACCTTTTTTATTTGTTTTTAGTTACATATAATTTATCTGTTTATACTTAAAATAAAAAAGTAACATTATTATAAAAATATATATTGTTACTTTATCATTTTGAGTTGATGTCATTTATTAATAATATGACTAATCTATACTAATATACTTCCTTTTTATTATAAATTATCCTAATTCTATTTCAATATTCATCGATTTGACATCTATAATAGTACCTTTTGGTATACTTATGCTTTTTACTTTGCCATAACCCTTTAAAGTATAATTTAAGCCAATAAAATTACAATATCTAATTATTTCATTAGTACTCCAATTAACTACATCAGGCATTTTTATTTCAGTACCATCAGTTTTAATAAAAATTTTACTATTATCAATTGTTTTTGTTTTAGCTAGTGGATACTGATTAATAACATTTTTACCATTTCCGACTATAATTGCAGATATATTTTTCTTTTTAGCATCATCACTTACAAAATCAACTGTTGTATTAATATATTGAGGAATTTCAATTATTTTAGAATTATCAACATCATTTTTAGAATTAACTAAATTAGTTACTCTTGCTATATCATCGGCTAAAGTCGAAACCGTTGTTGGTATATCTCCACCTGTATTTCTTTTAGTTGCAAAATAAAGTATATATTTGGGATTTTCATAAGGAAACATTCCCGCAAAACTTCTAACATAATCATTATAGCCAGTCATATATCCTCCAGTTTCACTAGCTATTTCGGCTGTTCCAGTTTTACCAATCATTTTAATTGTTTTAGGAGAATAAACGATATTATAATCAAAACCATCATAAACAACTTTATACATTAAATCACGCATTTTTTCGGCTGTTTCTTTTGATGTAACTTGACTTACTTCTGTTCTTTCGGCTTCAAAGGTAACATTACCATCTTGGTCAACTATTTTACTTACAATTTGAGGTTTTAACATTACCCCATCATTAGCTATAATACTTAAACCTTGAAGCATTTGAATAGGTGTTACCATAATACCTTGACCAAAACTAGCATTAGCAAGTTCTGATTCATAATAAAAATCAATTTCCCCATCTTCTTCAGCTGGCAAGCTAATTCCCGTTTTAGAACCAAAACCACATAAATTATAAAAATCAGTTAACTTAGAAGCACCAAGTTTTAAAGCTAGGGTTGCGGCTCCAACATTTGATGAATAAGCATAAGCTGTATCAAAAGTAATCATACCCCAACCTGGTTTATGAAAGTCATTTACTAAAGTTCCATCACTTAATTTCATTGAACCAGATAAAACTTTATCATCACCATTATAGATACCATTTTCCATTGCTGCCATCCAATTAAATGTTTTCATCGTACTTCCTGGTTCATATTGATATCCTACTAAGGGATTTAAATAATTATCTAATCCTTCTAATGTATTAGGATTAAAACTTGGATTAGTCGCAGCCCCGACAATATTACCATTATCGGCATCCATCACAGCCACTAAAGCCCAATCCATAGTATTATCTTTAGAAAAAGTAGCAATGGCATTTTCTAAAACATTTTGAATATCACTATTGATTGTTAAATAAATATCACTACCAGATATAGCTTCACTTCTATTTTCCGGAGTATTAGCCATTTGATAACCATAAGCATCTTTTTGATATTCAACAAAACCATCAGTTCCTTTTAATTTATCATCAAAGTATCCTTCAACTCCAAGTTCCCCTTTAATATTACCTTCTTCATCAGTTCTTGCATATCCTAAAATATAACTAGCCCATGACGAATTAATATATTGTCTTTTTTTAGCAAGAGTTTGAAAAGAAATTCCCGGAAGTTCTAAACTTTCAATTTTACGCTTTTCTTCTTCACTAACTTTTCCCCATGGTCCTAATTCAGCTTGATATAAATCTTGATTTAAATAACCCGTTAAATCAGATAAACAACTTTTTTTCTTTTCTTCATCACTTGCTAATACTTCACATAATTTATTTGCCGTCATCTCTTTATCCACAACATGATGTGGCTCATTCATATCTATTGTTCTTGAAGGTGATAAAAAGGCAATAATGTTATATGAATTAGCATTTTTAGCTAAAGGATTACCGTCAACATCATATATTGTACCTCTCTCAGCATAAATGGTTTCTTTTGCCGTATTACGACTATTAGCAAATTCCGTTAAATTAATGCCATCCACATTAGAACTAATTACTACATAAGAAAGTTTAGCAATAATAGCAATGAAAAAAAGACCGACTATTAGCATGGTCAGTTTAACATTTAAATGAATTTTTATAATTCTTTTAAACTTTTTCACTATAATCCGTCCTATTCATTAATATTTTTAATATTAGTATTATTATAAGACAATCCTTGTTCATCTGCAACCTGTTGAATTTTATCTAAACTTGCTAATTCATCAATTTGCATACTTAAAGATTCATTCTTTCCTTCTTGATCTTCTATTTTATCTTTTAATTGTTCAACCGAAATATTAGTTTCAGATAAGACAGCTTTAGTTAAAACTGTACAGATAGGTAAAGCAATTAATAAAATAACTATTAATTTAATTAATAATTTTTCTCCTCTATAATATTTATAAGTTTTAGTTCTTGGTTTTTTCATATTTCTTAAATCCTTTCTGCTATTCTTAACTTAGCACTTTTACTTCGGCTATTTTCTTTTAATTCTTTTTCACTTGGTAAAATAACTTTTTTATTAATTATTTTTAATTTTGGTAAATATTCTTTAGGAATTTCTGGTAAACCTTTTACTAAAGAATCAACTTCACTATATTTTTTGAAAATATTTTTAACAATTTTATCTTCTTTAGAATGAAAAGATATAACCACAATTCTTCCTTGGGGTTTTAGAAGATTTATAGCATCTTCTAAAACTTGTTCTAAATGATTTAATTCATCATTTACTTCTATTCTAATCGCCTGAAATATTTTTCTTTCGGGATGATTATAATAAAAGTATTTAGAACCAACAGCATTTTTAATAACATCGACTAATTCTAAAGTTCTTAATATTTTTTTATCTTGTCTTTCTTGAACTATTTTTTTAGCAATTAAATTACTTTTACTTTCTTCACCATAATGATAAAAAATATTTTTTAATTCTTCATATGAATAATTATTAACTACATCTTTAGCATTTAATTTACTAGATAAATCCATTCTCATATCAAGTTCTTCATCTCTCATAAAACTAAAACCTCGATTTTCATCTAATTGAGGAGAAGATACTCCAAGATCAAATAAGATTCCATCTACTTCATTAATCCCAAATTCAGCTAATTTTTCTTTCATTAAGACATAATCACTATGAATTAATCTAAAGTTATCACCCACATCTTTTAAAATTTTATGGGAATAGTTGATGGCACTTAAGTCTTTGTCAAAGGCGAAAAGCATACCCTTTTTTATTCTTTTTAAAATTTCTTTTGAATCCCCTGCATAGCCTAAAGTGGCATCAACATATACTCCATCATCTTTAATAGCAAGTCCTTCGATCGACTCATTTTTTAAAACCGTATAATGTTTCATAATTTACTCCATAAATAAGTTTTCTGCTAAGTCACTTAATTTTTCTTCACTACTTGCTAAGAAGTTATTCCATGCATCTTTATCCCAAATCTCAATTCGATCATTGGCTCCAATAATAACACATTCTTTGGTTAAATTGGCATATTTGCATAAAATAGAGTTAATCATCGCTCTTCCTTGGCGATCAAATATGCAGTCGGTGGCTCCGGAAAAAAAGCTACGAATAAAATCACGAGCATCCTTTTTCGTAAATGGTAAGGTATTTAGTTTAGAAACAACATTGTTCCAATCATCTTTAGCATAAATGTATAAACATTTTTCTATACCTCGCGCTACTATAAATTCATTACCTAACTTCATGCGAAATTTAGTTGGGATTACAAGTCGGCCTTTTTCATCAATTGAATGATGATATTCACCCATAAACATCAGTATCCCCCACTTTCTCCCACAGTCTACCACTGCTCACCATAATAATACAAAAAAGCATAAAAAAAGTAAAGGCTCTAACACCTTTATTTTTTATATTTTTTAATTTTTGACACTCTCTTTACATTTATGTAAAATTTCTTTAGCAATATCACTTCCTGGATACTTTAAATATTCAGAATATATTTTAATAATATCGGGATTTTGATAGCTAAGTCGAAGTTTTTTAGAACTATCACGCGAATATAAACCTAAAGCTCTAGCTTCTTTAACTTTTAAGGCTGATTCTTCATTAGTTTTTGGTTGTCCTCCACCACCAACACAGCCACCTTCACAATTCATAACTTCAATAAAATGATAAGTCTTTTCTCTTTCTTTTAACTTTTCTAAAACTTTACTTAATTCTTTAATTTTATGAACTACTAAGACATTTATTTCTTCACCATCAATTAAAATACTTGCTTCTTTAACATTTTTTAAACCACGCACATCATTAAATTCAATATTTTCTAAATCTTTATTAGTTATCAGGTGGTAAGCGGTTCTTAAAGCTGCTTCACAAACTCCGCCACTAGCCCCAAAAATAACACCCGCACCACTTCCTTCACCAAATAAGGAGTCATATTCCAAGTCTTCTAAACTATTAAAACTAATACCTTCCATTTTAGCCCATTCGACTAATTCTGAGATTGTTATTACTTCATCAGTACCAAAGATTCCTTCTAATTTAATTTCCATTTTCTTAGCTGTACAAGGGGTAATAGCAACAGTTACGACATCTTCTTTATTTTTCTTAATTTTTGGTAAAAAATATTTTTCTATTACCGCACCTTGCATAGCAATTGGACTTTTACAAGTAGAAATAAATGGTTCAAGTTCGGGACATTCATTATGAGCATACTTTACCCAAGCCGGACAACAAGAACTAAACAAAGGCCCATCACTATTACTTTTTAAGCGATTAACTAATTCAGTAGCTTCTTCCATAATGGTAAGGTCAGCACCAAAAGTTGTATCAAAAACATACTTAAAACCTAATTTTTTTAATAAGGCAATTAACTTACCTTGCATAAAACTACCAGCTGGATATCCATAAAATTCCCCAATACTTACTCTCACTGCTGGAGATGTATAACATATTCCAATTTTATTTTTTAATAATTCTTTAACTTTAAGATAAGAATTTTTAGGTTTTAAAGCATTAGTTGGACAAGTAAGAACGCATTGTCCGCAAGAAAGACAACGAGATGTATCTTCTAAAAAATCTAAGCCACACATATTCTTACATGTATCACGACAAAGACCACAATCAATACATTTAGTATTATCACGCATAATACCAGGATTTTCTTCACTTACTTTAACCGCATGAAGAAAGATATTTTTTTGTTCATTAATTTCTTCATCAACTTCTTCAATAAAAGATTTAGGACTAAAACAAAAAGGACAAGAAGATACATCTTTATCCATAAAAATTGAATTACATATTTTACATCGATACTTCATTACTATCACCATCTTAAGAATATCAAAAAAAATAAATTCTAGCAATAATACAAATAGAAAAACTTAACTAATATCATTTAGACAAAGTTAAGTTAAATTATTATTGAACTGATAATTGGAAAGGATTATCAATAGTTCCATATTCTTGTTCAGGATGAGAATTAGGTGTTATTTTAACAGATGATTTTAAATAAACTGATGGAATAACACCACGACTATTATGAACATCAGCATCAATTAAATTACCACTATTTTGAATTGACCATGCATATCCATAATTTCCAGGATAAACAGTCAATGTCCACAACCAACCATTACCAGGCTTCAACCAATCATTTATATGACAACTTTCATAAGTAAAATAATTAATTTTTGTTTCTATACATTTTGATCGTATATTACTTCCACTAGCATAAATATAATCTGAAGAATATATTAATCCTACACCATTATGTTTGTCACCTTCATCAGTTATGCTACTCCATTCGCTTGGATATTCATTTTCTATATTTATTGTACGCTCTTTTTCGTATAATTCATTTACTGTTATTTGTGGTACCCAAACTACCAATATTCCAGATTACTTCTTTATCTATCATATTTCTTGCTGTTTGATTTAATCCTTTTGGCAATATTGCTCCAGTACTGAAATCACACTCGGTAGCCTCGCTAGTGTCTTTATAACAGTCACCTATTTGGCTTTCGTAATATATTCCATTTAACATATCTTTTAATCTCGATTTTGACCAATTATTAGTTTTATCCGAGCCACTATAATCCCATGAATAATCGCTCATGTTATTTTGACCATCAATATCATCTGTTCTTACTATTTTTAATCTTTGTTCAACGTTTTCACCATTTTTAACATTTACTAAGCCTATTATTCGCCAAATTTCATTATTAAATGTGGCATAATTATTAGGATTAGACCCTGCATAACGGTATTCAGTCTTATTCCAATCTGTACTTATTTCACTTACATCATGGCTTACTGCATAAAGCCCATCACCATTTTCTACTACTGGTACTTTTAATCCATTCAAATTAGCAGTTAGTTCTTCTTTATAACTAGTACTTAAGGTTATCTTGCCTTTCCAAGTCGCATTCATATTTGCATCTTCCATTGGGGTATTTGCATCCATATAAAGTAATAAATTAAAACTTTTGGTTTCTCCTTTTTGTAAAACAAAATTATATAACTCATAAGCATGCAAAGATTCTTTTATTACTTTATTTTCGTCATTATACATACTTTCACCTAATTGCTTTTGATTGTTCAAATTATTATGATAATCTGTTTCATAAAGAATAGCATCGATATATTCATCATTTAATTGTTTTTCTGTATCAGCATCTAAACTTTCTAAATTAATTGTGGCATTTGCTAGATCATCACAAGTATTTTCTATGGTAAAATGATATGGTGTTGCTGTACTTAAAAATTTTTCTAGTTGTTCATTATTCATTGGATAAGCTTTATCTAAAGTTATGTCATTTTCTCCTGTAAAATTAATATTTAAACAAGCTGTATTAACAACATTCTCGCCTGACTGCTCTCTTGTTAGTATCCAATAGGCATAAGTAAGTCCTATTGTAATTAAACATAATCCTATTATTCCTATTAAAACCATTATAAAAGTTTTATTTTCTTTTTTATCTTCCATAGTTTACCTACTTTCTATTACTATCTTAACATATTTGATTTAATTTTAAACAAATTAAAAAAAGAATTTACATCTCTTTGTAAACTCTTAAGCTCTTGATGAATATTTACCATCACTTGTTGAAATAATAATTTTTTCACCTTGATTAATAAA
>CANQSC010000017.1 GCA_947626445.1 uncultured Bacilli bacterium | reverse complement strand
TAAATATACATGTTCGACATGATATATCACAACCATCACATTTTTTGATTTCGCAATCATCACCTTCACATGATACATCACATTCATCACAGTTATTTATGTATGCACATACATAGCCAGTTTCTTGAACTAAAGAATTAGAACTACTATCATATACACTACATTTTTGAGCAGTTGGAAGAGCGTTATATTTATTTAATATGCTATTAGAATTACCAATAAGTCTTCCAGAATTATTAGAATTATTATATTGTCCTATATTGCTTACATATAATTTAAATGGAAAAGCTCCCATACCAGTTTTTAATTCAACTGGTAAAGCATCATCTGGAAGTTTTGTCCATAAACAATTATTATACCCTTCAACATTAGCATTTTCACACATATTTCCAGTTACTACTGTACCATATTGATGATATGTATTAAAATTCTTACTTGGCGTATATATTGCTGATTTTGTAACCGTTTTTTGAACACCAATAGCAGTACTTATTCTATCTTTTAACAATTGACATTCAACAGTAGCGCCACTTTTAGCACAAGTGTAATATTCTATATCTTCATATGAAGTTTTTTGATCTGGAAATGTTACTTGATTTGGAACGGCATCTCCTTCTCCTGAAGTTTCTAATTTATTGCCAATACAATTATGCTGATTATCAGTTTGCCCATAACAATAAGTATTTAAGGTAGTACTGCTTATATCACCAGAAACTTTAAAAGTACCAGTACTATAATTATTAGGATTTGAACTATAATCATGATATTCATATTTTATGTTTGGATCAAAATTTAATTCATTAGTCCATTTTCCTGAAAGAGTAGTGCATTCTTTATAATCTTCAATTAATTCCTGCATATCTTTTGACATATCAAGAAGCATTTGTTCATTTTGAAGAATAGCAGAATTTTTATCTTTTTCAAAAGAAGAAATTAAATTATTGCTTTCATTCTCAAAATTGGTATGCAAAGCACTTAATTGATCATCATGGTCTTTTTTTAGTTTAGAAATTAAATTATTATAATCTTTTTCTAGCTTTTTTATTTGAGCTTGAATCTGTTTTTTGTTATTACTAGTCATTTTGCTATATAATATATCTAAGTTTTTTTGATAATTTTCTTCTGCCGTCGTTACATTTTGAAAATATGTATTCTCTATATCATCTCGGGTTTTATAAAAATTATCTTCTAGCCTGGTCATGTTGTCCTGAAAATTACGTGATATATTTGATAGCCGATCATCCAAAGTAGCTTTATTATTTTTAACAATATTATTATAATTATTTAAATTTTCTTTAAATCCTTTATAATCGAATTGTTCATTAGCTGTATTTGAATTACTTTCGATCATATTAGTAGAGCCAATATAGCAATTTCTTGTCCCAGTAACTCTCATTGCTAAATTAAAGTATCCACCACTTGTTGACCGCTGAGCACTAGGTATATCGAATGTATAGTCTTCATAGCAATAGGCTTTGCAAAATTTATTATCTTTTAATGCCTCAGTTAATTGATATGAATTTCCGGCTAAATCTTTGCCTCCTATTACACAACCTTTAACAGGTTTCACACTTGGATTACATGAAGTCTTTTCTTTATTAATATCGCTTATAGTACCACTTAATACACTATTTGTATCAAAATCATTACAATTTCCTGGCATTGATACAGTAGGATTACAATTTGGGCATTCATCAAAATAATTTGCTGGACACCCTGGATCTTTTGGATTATTCATACAAATTTTTCGATACATTCCACAAAAAGTACATTGTTCTTCATATTCTTCATAAGAACAAGATTTTCCACTTATATCTGGATCTTCGCTTTTACAAATATACTCGTTAACTTTTTTTACACAAGACTCTACACACTGAGCCCGAAATGTTGCTGCATCAGTTTGAGCGCCACTTGAATCATAGTAAACTCTCGTTCCGTTTAAAGGATTTTTTTGAAAATCACAAGGCTTTGGCGTTGGTATTGTAGGGGTAGAATTTAAATTAATCGTTATATCACTTGATGTAGTTTGTACACTTGTATTAATTAAAAGTAATGGTTGATAAGCATCAGGATTACTTTCATGTTTAACAATCGCAAACCTTCCTGAATAATTTTTCCATACATTTTGAGAACTTTTTATATTAAATGTTGTAATTCCACTGTTAATCGTAGCGGTAAAATTTCCATCTCCATTGCTGGTAAGTTTATTACAATTTGTACTCTTTTTAAATCTTGCCCAATTCAGTTTATCAATAGTTGAAGAAGTAACATTAAAATTAACTTGAACTTCTGAATTTGATATCTTCTTTTGAGTTATATCTGTAATAGAAAATTTAGGCACAAATATTTCATTATTATTCGATAGCGCATTAAATTTTTCTTCTGTTGTTCCATTAAGAGCATCAATTTTATCAATAACCGTTTCATAAACTTCTTTGGCTTTTTTGGCTTTTTTACCATTCCAATATTTTGTATTTACTATTTCATGTTTTTTATTAAGTATATATGGTTCATAATGGCTATATGGTATATTCCATTTAGGATCATAAGTATTGGATAATTTTGAATATTTTGATGCAATTAGCCTCATACAAGGTGATACTATTTGTCCATCTTGATTATTACTTGTTATTGCACCTTCTTTTATTAAAAGAGAATAAGCCAAAAAGACTGCTAAAGAAAACTCATCATTTTTAGGATTTAATACTTGATATACTTTATAATTTGTATTAGCATGATTTTGCCTAGGTGTTAAACAATATCCTGAAGTATTAGCAAGATCTATAAAGTGGTATTCAGTATTAGTTAAAGTTACACAACTATTGTTTTTGTTGCAAGATGATTCATTACAATTTTCATCTTTACTTTCAGCCCAATTATATAAATTTCCTAGTTCGAATTTTTCGGCTTTAGCATTTATTGTCAATCCAAAAGATGCGATACATATTAAAAGTATCAGTTTAATTATTTTTGCATATTTAGCCTTATTTTTTTTTCTTTTAAAAACAATTACCAATATAATAATAATAATTATTATTATTATTATTATTGCAATACCAGTTAACACTATATATTTTAAATTTATTTTACTGTTTATTTGCACATTTTCCTTCTCTTCTTTATTTGATCCTCTATCATATTTGTCAACTAAGTCTTCATTATTTATATCAATAGGCGTCGTTATATATTTATGACAATAATAAGCATCTTCATTATTTTCACATATTCTTGTACCATATAAATCATTAAACATTGGAGATTTAACCACTATTGTTCTAAGTTCTTCATTATTACACTCTTCTACATTAGAATATATTTTTATAGTATAATTTCTTATCTTAAAACTATCAGGAACACTATACTGATATTTACCATCAACTAAATCACTTGTATAAATAAGTTCATTTATGTTTTCATCCTCATTAATTATATTAAAGTATATTTTATCAGTAACATTAGTTATGTTAACATAAAAAAAATCTGCGTTTAAATAAATTTGATCAATTTCTTCATTATCCATATTTTCAATTTCTGGATGCACATTACCGTCTAAATCAACAATTTTTGTTTTCATTTCTACATTAGCTTCCACATTAGCGGCTGCAGTATTTATTTCTAATTGAGTTTTATAATCACATTCAGCATTAGCAACACTAATAAATAAAAAAAATGCTATAAATAAAATCATAATTTTTAATTTGTTCATTTCATATCTTCCTCTATTTAATAATATCAAATTGAATATAATTTTTCAATAATTTTAAAAAAAGCTAAAAATAAAATTTAATCTATAAAAAAAGTTTTCTTTATGATATATTTATATTGAATAGAAGGAGTAAGTTAATGAAAAATATTGATTTTAAAAAATTAGGAAAAGCTTTTTTAATTATTTTATTATATTTAGTGATAGTACCTCAAATAATATCATTAATTATCGCACCATTTATAAAAGATCTTAATGATTCTAAATTTATTACTTTAATAAATTTAATTGTCTATATTGTAGATGTTATTATTGTTCTTATTATATACTGCAAAAGTATCTTTAAAGAATGGCATAAATTTCTTAAAAACTTTAAAAGTTATTTTAAAATAGCAATTAAAAATTGGGGAAAAGGTTTTTTATTAATGATTTTATTTAATATTATAATTATTAGTATTGTTGGTTCTTTAGCAAGCAATGAAACTCAAAACAGAGAAATTTTAAATCAATTTCCAATATTTTCAATTATTGCCATGGTTTTTCTAGGGCCTATCTTAGAAGAAGTAGCTTTTCGAAAAGGCTTTAAAGAAGCTTTTAAAAAGAAAGAATTATTTTTAATTTTTACCGCTATTCTTTTTGGTACTGTTCATGTTATTAACGAATTAGATTATTCCTCATGGCAAGCTTTACTTAGTAGTTCTAATGAATTATTATTTATTTTACCTTATGCTACTTTAGGATATTTTTTTGGTAAAGCCTATTATGAAACTGATTGTATTTTTACAAGTATAATGGCTCATATGTTCCATAACGGTTTATCTGTTGCTCTAATTTTAATCGCATCTTTAATAGCATAGGTGAAATATGGAAAAAGAAAAGAAAAAAATAAATATTTTTATAAAAATAATTATTAGTATTATAATCTTAATAATTTTACTTTATATTTGGATGCATTTTATTGAAACCAAAATAATTACTGTTAAAGATTATTATTTAACAAATGATAAAATACCCGAATCTTTTAACGGTTTTACCATCATTCATTTTTCAGATATTCATTTTGGTAGAACAACTAATGAAAAAGAAGTTAATAAAATGGTTGAAAAAATTAATGAAGCAAAACCAGACATTATTTTATTTTCAGGTGATTTATTTGATCCATATATAACTTTATCAGATAATAATATTAATTTTTTAACTGAAGCTTTTAGTAAATTAAATGCTAATTTAAAAAAATATGCTGTATATGGGGACCATGATTTAGAAAACAAAGATAAATATGACCAAATATTAGCAAATTCTAATTTTGAAATATTAAATGGTGAAAATAAAAAAATTTACTATAATGGAAATACACCAATATATCTAAGTGGGATTGGTTCAATAACTAAAAATATACCTGACTATAGTAAAGCTTTTCAAAAAGATAGTGACGGTCTTCAATTATTTTTAAGTCATGAACCAAGTGTTTTAATTGATATTAAAAATAATATTGATTTTCTCTTTAGTGGCCATACTCTAGGTGGAGTAGTAAGAATTCCTTTTATAGGTGGGATTAAAAAAAATCAAAACTCAATGAGTTTTGAAAAAGGAAAATATCTCGAAGGAAATACCACCATCTTTGTAAATAGTGGAATTGGTACCGAAGATATATCTTTAAGATTATTTAACTTACCAACTATTTATTGTTATCGTTTTAAATCTTAATTTCGTTTTTCTAATGTTTCCATTAATTTTGGAAGCATTTGTTTTTTTCTTGAGATTAAATTAGGAATAAACATTCCCTCTTCTAAAGAATCTAAATCATAACTATCCATAATAATATCTTTAGCACTTTGATTATATAAAATATAAGAACCATTTTTAATTATATCAGTAATAAAGATAGTTACTACTTCATATTGACCTTTAGCTATTTCATCTAATTTTTTAACATATTTACCTAAATCATTTTTTATTCGTTCAAAATCCATCGTAATAATTTGACTAATACCTAATGTTGTATTACTAATATTATAAGATTTAAAATCTTGGAAGATTACTTCATCAATACTCATTGCATCAAGACTACTTCCAGCTTTTAACATTTTATAACCATATTCTTTAATATCTAAATTACATATTTTAGTTAAACTATTAGCAGCTTCAATATCTTTTTCGGTAGTTGTTGGACTTTGAAAAATTAAAGTATCTGATAAAATAGCTGATAACATAATACCCGCAATTTCAAAAGGAATTTCAACATTATTTTCTAAATATAAATAATATAATATTGTACAAGTTGACCCTACTGGCATACTTCGAAAATTAATTGGCACATTAGTTCCTATAGCTCCTAAATTATGATGGTCAATTATTTCTTTAATGTTTGCTTCTTCAATTCCAGGAATACTTTGATCTAATTGATTATGGTCAACTAAAATAATTGGCATCTTATCATATTCGCCAGCCTCAGTAACTTTAATCATTCCAAGACATTCACCCTTTTTATTTAAAACGGGATAATTTGAAAAACCTTGTTTATGAGCCATTTCAACAAACTCCGTTAAATAATCAGAATCATGAACAATACTAGGATTATGATTTAAAATAATAGTCTTAACATAATTACTTAGTGAAATAGCATTACAAGTATTATAAGTATCCATAGAACTAGATATAACACTTACTTTATTTTCTTTAGCAAGTTCTAATAAATCAGGAGATAAACTAAAATTATTAGTTAAAATAATTAAACTTATTTTATTTAAAAGACCATACTCTAAAACTTTATGACGGTCTCCAATAATTAAAATATCACTTGGTTTTAAATTAATCTGTTCCATAAAAGTACTACTTTGATAACTAGCAACCATCATAGTACCATAAAATTCATCTTTAAAACGGGTTATTTCTTTACCATTTAAAGATTTTAATATCTGATCATAACTAGTATTTAAATTATTTTTAACTGTATTAATAAATAACATGGCAATTTCTTTTAAAGTAATTAAACTAACAAGCTTATGATTTTGTGAAACAACAGGTACTGCAGTTAACTTTTTTTCTAATAAATAATCAATTACTTCTTTAATTGACATTTTTTCATCAACATAAGTTCCTTTATTGTAATGAACATTTCTAATTTGCACTTTTGCATTATTTAAATATTCTGGTTCTTTAACTTTAAAATAATTTAAAACAAATTTAGTTTCTTTATTAATATGTCCTAAAACTCTAGGTGTAGTCTCTTCTCCTAAAGCATTTTTTAAATAAGATAAACTAATAGCTGAACAAACACTATCAGTATCAGGATTACGATGTCCAAAAACATATGTTAAAGCCATGATAACCACCAACCTTTGCATAAAAAATATAACATAAAACAAAAAAAAAACAAAGAGTTTTTAACGTTTCAAACTCTCTGTTTCCCCTCTTTTTAAATTAATTAAATATTTTAATAACATCTCATAATATAACTTACTAGTTTCATTATAAGAAAAATCATTTTCACATAAAAATTGATATGCTTCTTCAAATTCTCTTTTTTTAATTAATCTTTTTAAATTAGCCAAACAATCTAAATAATGATTATCAATAGTTGTTTCATCTTCTTTTTTAACAATCTTTTTATTATTCTTAATATTTAAAACAATTAATATTTTTCTAACAACTGAATAATAAGTCCTATTTTTAACATTACCAATATTTTTAAACCATTCATCAGAATTCATAATTTGATAAGCACTTGAATAATCGCCATAAAACATTGCTTTATTAAAATAATCTATAATATTATCTTCTTTTTTAACTCTAGCAAAATAATTATCTAAATCAATATTACTATTATTAACATTAAAATAAGTTGTAATTAAATTAAAAATATTTTTTTCATCTTGATTTAATTCTAATATATTACTTTTATTAATTAATAATTCTTTTAAACTATCAATCTTAATTTCTAAATCAGCTTTACTATTAGTATGTAATATATCGTTATATAAAATCATAATCTTATCATCAAATTCTTTATTACCGCTTTTATCTTTAACCATAATATTACTTAATAAAGCTTGATAAATTTCTTTATTATTTCCCTCTTTAATAAATAGTTCAATCGATTTAGAAGCATTTAAATAATTACCATTTTCAATATCTTTAATAATATTTAATAAAGAAACATAATAATCTATTTCATAATTATTTAATAATCTTTTTAAATTTTCATAATCTTTAGCTTTTATATAATTTATAATTAATTCTTTATTTTTAATTTCTATTTCTTTAAGATTCTTATTATTTAAAAGATTTATTTTATATAATAATTGTTGATACATTTTTAAAATAATACTAGAAGATTCATAATAAATAACTTTACCAACATTTCGATAAGCTGTTTTATAATCACCATTCTTTAACGCTAAATCTAATACAAAATTATAGTTTTCAATATCAGGATAAACCATAGTTTCTCTCTTTAAAATTGTTTTATTTTGTTCCATTTCAATTATTTTATTTAATAAATTTTCAATATTATTATAAAACTTAATTTTATTTGCAACTGTATATTTTTTGACAATTTGACAATCATTTAAAGCTTCTAAATAATTTTCAGATTTAATATCATCTTGTAATTTTTGAAAATATTGTTTAAATAAATAATATGGACTATTTTCGACAAGATTATTAATAACAACACTTTTATTGTTATTAACTTCTTCTAATAATATTTCTAATAAAACAATATCTAAACTATTATTTTTAGAATGCTTTTTTTCATAAGTTTTATATTCTTTTAAATATTTTAAAGCTTGTTCATAATCTTTTTTCAAAACACTATCAAACGCTAATTTATAATACATTTGATAACCTTCAACTTTATCATCACCAAAAGAATTTAAAGTATTAATAAAATTAAAATCTAAATTATTATTTTTTAATAATTCTTCCAATAATGAAGCATATAATAAAACATTTTTATTATTTTTATTAATAGTTATATACTCTTTTAAATTAGCTAATGCTTCTTCAAAGTTTTTGCTAATAATATTATTAGCCATTACATAAAACACATTATTCATAAAACTAATCCCCCTCTTTTTGATTTGGCTATTCTAACATAATCATTAGTGTTTGTCAAACTTGACACTTGAAAAAATAATTATATAATAAAGTCTAGTGATGTTTTATGGAAGAACTTAAAATTTTATATCAAAAAGAAATAGCTAATAATATTGTTGATTATGAACAATTAGTTAATAAATATCTTAAATTATTATATGGTTATTGGTTAAATATCGATCCTCATATTTATAAAAATTTGACTTACTTAAAATTAGTTGTTGTAGGTTTTAATTATTGTCAAAATGAATATATTGGTATGGTTAATATTACTAATGATAATATTGAAAAAATCATAGAATTATGGATTAATATAAATAAAAATATGGAAATTCATAATATGTATGATAATCTTTTATTAATATCTTTTAATATTATTAATGATTTAAAAATGACTTATCCTAATATATGTCAAAGTATTTTACTAAATTTATTTAGTATTTATGAAGTTTTAAATATTAATAATAACCAAAAATTAAGTTAAAAAAAAATCAGATTTTGTCATATTTTAGATTTACGAAAATAAAATTTAATGGTATATTGGTAATAGAAAGGAGTACATTGTTGTGAGTAGAGTAGAATTAAAAGAAAATGCCAAAAAATCATTAAAAGGAAACTGGGGACAAGCTATATTAGTAATGGTTATTATGGGACTTATTACCTTAGCAGTATCTTGTATTGGTTTTGTAGGTAACAGTGCTAATTTAAGTGACCCTCAAACTATTCAAGCTATTTTAGATGGTACTACTAGCATTATAAGTCCAGCTCAATTAATTTCAGCTGTGCTATCAATTGTTATTTCAGCATTCTTAGCATTAGGTTCTGTAAGTTTCTACATGAAGCTTTCTCGTAATGAAAAAGTTACTTATAAAGAACTATTCAGTAAAACAAGCTTATGGTTACTTTATATTGGCGTTTCTATAATGACAGCAATCTTTGTCGGATTATGGTCATTATTATTAATCATTCCTGGTATTGTTGCTACATATAAATATTCAATGGTTAATTATATAATGGTAGATAATCCTGAAATTGGTGTTTTTGAAGCTATTAGAAAAAGTAAAGAAATGATGTATGGTCATAAATTAGACTACTTCATTTTACAACTTAGTTTTATAGGTTGGGCTATTTTAGCTGGTTTTACTTTTGGTATTTTAATGCTATATGTAGCACCTTACATGAATGTTACATGTGCTAATTTTTATTATAGTATTAAAGATGAAAAAAAAGCTAATTAAATATTAAAAAATACTATTAAAATAGCAAGGAAACAAAATTTCCTTGTTTTTTAGTTATTCTAATATTAACTTACATCAAAACTTTGCAATAAATTTGTTAAAAATAAATAAACATTACAAAAATTATTCATTTGCTTATTATTATTTAATCATTAACTCAATAGTAAGGGTTAAAAATTGACAAATAAAGTATTTTGTTATAGTATATTACGCAAACAGAGGAAGGAAAAAGGCTTTTATGAAAACAAATATTGAAGAATTATTGCAAGAAAACTTTAAAGGATTTTTAAAATTAGTAGAACTAGGAGTTATTGATAAAGAAATAGGGACGAAAACAGTCATAAATAGTAAGTCTCCTGAAAATATTTATGACTTTGCAAAAAATATAGAAGATGCAAATATTGATAAATTAACTAATGCATTTATAGAAACTATTAATAATAGTTTAGAAACTCTAGTGGCATCACTAGTGGCATCACGTATATATATATTTGCTAAAGATATAAAAAGCGCAAATATAGAAATATTAACAAACGCAATTATAGAAACTCAAAATGCTGAATGGATATACAATTTTGCTAAAAATATAGAAGGAGCAAATATCGAAAAATTAGAAAATGCTATTATTGAATCAAGAAGTGTTTACTATATTTATAAATTTGCTAAAGATATAAAAGGCGCAAATATTAAAAAATTAGAAGATGCTGTTATTAAAATTCAAACTGTACAATATATATATTTATTTGCTAAAAATATAGAAGGAGCAAATATCGAAAAATTAGAAGATGCTATTATTGCATCAAGAAGTGTTTACTATATTTATAAATTTGCTAAAGATATAAAAGGAGCAAATATTAAAAAATTAGAAGATGCTATTATTGAAACTGAAAATGATTACTATATTAATTTATTTGCTGAAGATGTAAAAGGAGCAAATATAAAAAGGTTACAAACTGAGATTGACAAAATTAATAAAGAAATTGAAAAACCGCAAGAAAAAAAATTAGAATTAACAACATTAAAGCAATTATTAGAAGAAAAAAAGTTTGAAGAAGTTATAATTAATAAAGAAGAATATTCTCAATTATTTATAGATAATGATCAAAGCACTAGCAAAGAAATGTCAAGAACACTAAAAAAATGATGTAAGTGAATAATAAGGAAACAAAGATTCCTTGTTTTATTTGTAAAATAACTATAATTAATCAAATAAAAAGCTCTTAATTTGGGAGGATAAAATGGCAAAAAATTTTTATTATAAAGATGGAATATCTTTAAACAAATATTGTAAAGAACATGGTTTAAATTATAATAATATTAGAAAAAAAATTACTAACAAAACTTCCCAAAAAGAAATTGAAGAAATAATAAATTCTTATATAAAAGTTTCACCTAAATCGTCAAAACCTTCCTATAAAATAGATGGCTTATCTTTAAGACAATATGCCCTAGTACATAATTATATATATCCAACATTGAGGACATATGCTCAAGAAATAAGAAAAAAATATCCTGATAAAAGCGATAATGAAATAGCTTTACTTGCTGTTAAACACTATGAAGAAAATCATGCTTTTAAAGAATTATGGTTTTATAAAGGAGAAAGATTAGTCGATTATTGTAAAAGAAATAATTTAACATATAAAACAATTTTTTCTTATTTATATTGTATGGATATAAAAGATAGAAATAATATACCAGATTGGGCAATAAAATTAGCCATTAAAAAATATAATATAAAAATTAGAAAAGATTGTTTTAAAAAGTTAAAGCTTTGTCAAAAAGAAGAAGAATTTAAGAAAATAACTAATCTTTTAAATATCGATTGGGATTCAGTTAAATTAGTGATGAGTTTTAACTTTGATTGTTTAAAAGCAATTTATTTTGTTTGGTATTTTGGTAAGGAAAAAGATAGCTTAATTAAGCTTGATAAAAAAAGAATCAAAAATGTTTACAATTGCCTTAAAAAAGTTGATTTATTAGAAATAAATTTTTTACTAGGATATTACTACACTGGTATATATGATACAAGACAATTAATTTATAATAAATTATTTTTGAGTGTAAGAAAAATTGTAATAAATCTAATTAATACATATGAAATTAAATATAATTATGATTATCATGAAGAATTAAAAGCAGAAGCTGATATGTTAATCTTTGATTTTATTAATAGAACTAATTCACGTTATCTAGGGCAGATTATTTCTTATATGAATGCTTATATAAAAGGTAGGTTAAAAGCTAAAATAATTCGCGATTTACCAAATCACAAACAATATAGTTTAAATAAAATTGCTTATCAAGATAGTAATAAAGAAATAATAGATACCTTAGTAGTTAAACCAATAATTGATATTTCTTATTTTAGCATTGATATGATAAATATAATAAAAAGCTTAGATATAATTGAACAAAAATATATTATCTTAAGATTTAAGAAATTATTTGAAGATGAAGAAATAGCAAGTTTATTAGATATTAGTTTGGTACAAGTTTTAGAAATAAGGGAAAAAGCTTTAGAAAAACTAAGACAAGATAAAAATATTAAATTGTTTAAAAAATTATATTAATCAATAATTTTATATGAATTTATGATAAAAAAATTTTTAACATAATATTATCAAAAAAAGTTAAAAATAATAAGGGAATTTATTTTAAGTTAGATTGGCAAATAAAATATTTTATTATTATATATAACATAAATTGAAAGAAATTTACGAGTAAAAACATACATCGGTTTCCTTGTTATGCTTATGAAATAGTGATAAAATATGGTATTGAAATTATTGGATATTTATACTTTATTGACTTTCGTCATAGATAGGAGGAACTATGTTTCAATTAGTATCAAAATATGAACCAAGTGGAGACCAACCAAAAGCAATAAAAGAATTAGTTGAAGGTATAAAAAATGGCAAAAAAGAACAAGTATTATTAGGTGCGACTGGAACTGGGAAAACTTTTACCATTGCAAATGTTATAAAAGAAGTTAACAAACCTACATTAGTTCTTGCTCATAATAAAACTCTTGCTGGACAACTTTATGCTGAATTTAAAGAATTATTTCCTAATAATCATGTTGAATATTTTGTTTCTTACTACGACTATTTTCAACCCGAAGCTTATGTTCCTTCAACAGACACTTATATTGAAAAAGATTCTTCAATAAATGATGAAATAGATGAATTAAGACATGCAGCCACTTCTTCATTAATAAATTATAACGATACTATAGTTGTGGCCTCAGTTTCTTGTATCTATGGTATTGGCGAAAAAGAAGAATATATTAATGGTACTTTAACTTTAAGTGTTGGAAATATTATTAAAAGAAATGATATTATTAATAAATTAGTTGATATGACTTATGAACGTAATGATATTGATTTTCATAGGGGAACTTTTAGAAGCCGTGGTGATACAATCGATATTATTCCCGTTAATGAACACACTAAAGGAATTAGAATTGAATTGTTTGGCGATGAAATTGACCGTATTTGTCAATTTGATCCAGTAACAGGAACAATTTTAAAAAGTATTAAAAATGTAACAATCTTCCCTGCTAGTCACTTTGTAACTAGTGATGAAAAACTACAAGAAGCAATTAGAAGAATTGAAGAAGAATTAAAAGAAAGATTAGAAGTTTTAAAAAGTGAAAATAAATTAATCGAAGAACAACGATTACGAGAAAGAACTAATTATGATATTGAAATGCTTAAAGAAACTGGTTTTTGTAGTGGAGTTGAAAATTATTCAAGACATTTAGCTTTAAGAGGCGCCGGCGAAACACCTACTTGTTTAATTGACTTTTTCCCTAATGATTTTTTATTAGTTGTTGATGAAAGTCATGTTACCTTACCGCAAGTAAGAGGAATGTATAATGGCGATCGGATGCGTAAACAAACTCTTGTTGATTATGGTTTTAGACTTCCAAGTGCCCTAGATAATCGTCCTTTAAAATTTGATGAATTTGAAAGTAAAATAAAACAAGCAATTTATGTTTCAGCAACACCGGGACCTTATGAATTAGAAAAAGCTAATAATAAGTACGTTGAACAAATTATTAGACCAACAGGATTGCTTGATCCATTAATCACGGTTAAACCAACACTTGGTCAAATAGATGATATTATCGAACAAATAAGAATTAGAAAAGCTAAAAATGAAAGAGTGTTAATAACTACTTTAACAATTAGAATGAGTGAAGAATTAACCAATTATTTAAAAGAAATGAATATTAAAGTTGCTTACTTACATAATGAAATAAAAACCCTAGAAAGATTAAAAATAATTCATGATTTAAGAGCTGGAATTTATGATGTTGTAGTCGGTATTAATCTTTTAAGAGAAGGTATTGATATTCCCGAAGTTAGTTTAATCTGTATTTTAGATGCTGATAAACAAGGATTCTTAAGAAGTAGTAGAAGTTTAATTCAAACAATCGGTAGATGTGCTAGAAATAGTAATGGTGAAGTTATAATGTATGCGGATACAATGAGTGAAGCCATGGATGAAGCCATAAAAGAAACTAAACGTCGACGCGAAATTCAAGAAAAATATAATGAAAAAAATCATATAACTCCTAAAACTATCATTAAAGATATTAAAGAAGTTGTTTCTAATGAAGTTAAAGAAAAAGCTAAGAAGACTAAGATAAGCAAAAAAGAAAAAGAAAGAATGTTACATGAAATTGAAATGGAAATGAAAGAAGCTGCTAAAAACTTAGACTTTGAAAGGGCAACTGAATTAAGAGATATTTTATTTGAACTTAAAGCTAGTAAATAATTATTAGTAAAGTGAATATAATTAAAAAGAAAAGAGGATAATAATGAACATAGTACATGAAGTATTAAGAAAATTAAGTTATTTAAAACCCAATGAATTTTATAATGATAAAATTTTAGAATATTTTTTAAAAACCAGTTTAAAAGATTATTTTGATATTAATGATAATTATGAAATTACCATTAATATCAAAAATAATTATTTAGAATTAACCAATCTTACTACCAATGAAGAATATCTTATTGAAAAGAAAGAAAATTCTCTAGATTTTATTAATAAAAATACTAACGAAATATTATTTCACATTAGAAATAATGCTGAAACAGTTAGTTTAGTTAATAAAAATAATATTAAAAATATTAAATTATCTGAAGATAATGAAATATATTCAATAATAAATAATGCTGATGGTAATATTCTTACTCTCTCAGAATTAAAAGTTAAAATAAGTAATAAAGATTATTTTGAATTAAGAAATAAACAATTAAAATCAAAAATAGTTGGCTTATCTTTAACTGATGATGATAAATATGAACAAATTTTTACTTATCTTGATAACAAAGTTAATCAAGATAAAAAAGGAGTTAGAAAAAGAATCTTAAATCTTTTCTAACTCTATTTTTAATTCATAAGGTATAAAATTTTCACCACTTAAATCGTTATATAAACTAAAATTATATTTTATTTCACTACCTTGTAACATATTAGTATCTAATAAATAATAACAATAATCTTCATCTTCATAAGAATAGATCTCTTTAAGATACTTTAAAGTTTCATTTTTTATTTTAATATGACTTTGTTCAATATTTTTCGATATAGCAAGATACACATTATATTTTTCTTCACGATAAGTATTATTTATTAATGTTAATTTATAATCATTAAGATAATTAGCATCTTGGTCATTTAATGCATACAAAATAGTACTATAAGTTGGGTCATCTAAGATTTCAATAACACTATTACTATCATAGTATGCCGCAGTCTCATAAAAACCATCAAAGTCCCATAGAAAATATGAAACCCCCACAAAAATTAACCAACCACAAATTTCCATAATTGTTCTTCTTTTTAAAGCTTTAATATATTTCATAATAACCCCCTTAATTGCTCTAGATTATAGCATAAATTAGCACATTTGTCAAAAAATTGCTAACTTATCAGCCAAAAAGAGTAAAAATTAAAATAAATTTCTTCGCAAAGAATTTTGATATAATATATGCATAATAAGGTGGTTGTATTATGAGTGAAGAATTAGCTAAAGAAATTGAAGAAAGTCAAAATTTGGGAAGAGCTGAAAGAAGAAAAAAAGAAAGATTTTTACAAAAGAAACACAAGGATAAAACTATAAAAATTAAATCTGGAAAGAAGTTTACTAAATCTCCTGGTTTAGATAGAGAACAACGAAGACAATTATTAAACGATAAAAATTTATTAAATGAATTGAGAAAAATAATTGCTAAATATTTTCCAAATTTAATGTCTTTGTTTTCTAAACTTACTGATAAGAGACATAAAAGTTATATTACATATAAAATGCGTACAATAATTATGACTAAATTATTTGCTTTACTATGTGGTATTACTACTATGACAGGTATAAATGATTGGTTTGATACTGAAGAAGCTATTAAAAATTTATCTAAAATTTGTAATCAAGAATTAAAAGAAATTCCTGATTGGCAAACAATTCAAGATGTTATTGAACAATTAGACTATAACGAAATTGATGATATTAGAAAATATATGTTTAAAGCTTTACTTAGAAGTAAAATGTTTGACCGCTTTCGTTATAATGGTTGCATTCAATTAATTGTTGATGCAACTGGTTTAACTGCTTTAGACTATAACTTAAATGGCAACTGTTTAACTAGAACTAGAGATGGTAAAACTAAGTATTATAAATATGTTTTGGAAGCTAAAGTTGTTTTTGGTAATATGCTTATTAGTATTGATTCTGAGTGGATTGAAAATAATAACTTTAATAACGAAAATGATAAACAAGATTGTGAAATTAATGCTTTTAAAAGAATGCAAAAAAGGATTAAAAATAACTATCCTAAATTAAAATTTATTGTTACTGGTGATGCTTTATATGCTACTACTACAATGATTGATATCTGTAAAGATAATCATTGGCATTATATCTTCAATTTAAAGAAAGATAGATTGAAAAATGTTTATCAAGAATTTGAGGATAATATCAATTATGAAAATGAAGTATCAAAAGAAAATTATTATTTATCTTCAAACATTCCTTTTAAACAACATAATGTTAATGCTTTTAGATTCATTGAAAAAAATGCTGATGGTAAAACCACAACATTTAATTATATTACTGATTTAAAAGTAGATACTTTTAATATTGTACAGATTGTTTCTATGGGAAGACGTCGCTGGAAAATTGAAAACGAAGGTTTTAATGAGCAAAAAAATGGAACTTATAATATAAGTCATTTATGTAGTCGTTTTGAAAATGCTCTTAAAATCCATTATTTATTAATTCAAATTGCTCATACTATTAGGCAATTATTTGAATTAGGTTCTTTGGTGGTAAAAGAAATAAAAAAGATTTTGACAAAAAAAGAAATAAGCAAAAAATTAATCACCCTACTTATTTCTTCATCAATCACAAATCTAGAAAGTTTAGACTTAAACTTTCAACTCAGATTTGATGATTAAATTATACAACTAAAATTGTTATTTGAAAACT
>CANQSC010000016.1 GCA_947626445.1 uncultured Bacilli bacterium | reverse complement strand
CCGAACGGTATGTACTGGTGGTGTGAGAGGGAAAAGTATTTAAGATTTATCTTGAAAAGTTTTCTCTACTCGATTTAGTCTTGGTTGTTGTAAATCTTTGATAGTATAACTAGTATAACTATCAAGGCTATTAAGTAAGCCAAAGTTTACTTCTTCCATATATCATTTTCTTCCATTTATTAATCTATTTAATATTAAAAATAAAAAATTTCAAATATAATGGACTGAGGTAAAAACACCTAACGTATCAAATGGATCTCTCACATATATTGTAGCATATAATTATATTTTTTAAATAGTTTTTGACAATAAATTGACACATACTTTTAATCTTAAAAGCATCAAGTCTTGCAATTTTATTTTGTCTTTGCTAAAAAGTGTTTGACTTTCCTACCTTTATAGCATATAATTTTTAATGGTACATTTTCTATATCTTGATGGTTTTGACCTTGGGAAAGTTAAGATTGGATAGATAAATGAAAGGAAAAAATTATGAGTACATTTATGCAAAAGAAAGAAAACGTTGAACGTAGTTGGTATGTTATTGATGCTGCTGGTAAGTCTTTAGGACGTGTTGCCTCTAAAGCTGCATGTATTTTACGTGGTAAACACAAAGTAACATATACTCCTAGTGTTGATTGTGGAGATTATGTCATTATTATTAATGCTTCTAAAGTTAAATTAACTGGAAACAAATTAGAAGACAAGATGTATTATAATCATAGTGGTTATCCAGGTGGCCTTAGAGAACGTAATGCTAAAGTAATGATTAATAATTATCCTGAAGAAATGATGGAACGTGCTGTAAAAGGAATGCTTCCACATAATCGTCTTGGTAGAGCAATGGGTAAAAAATTATTTGTTTATCGTGATGGTGAACATAAACACGCTGCTCAAAAGCCAATAGAAATGAAAGTAGATTAGGAGGGTTTATATGGCAAATAAAACTTGGAGTGCAACAGGAAGAAGAAAAAGAGCTGTTGCGCAAGTAACAATTACAAGTGGTACCGGAAATATTACTGTTAATGGTGTAGATGTTAATGAATATATGCCTGATGGTATCTTAGTACTAGACTTAAAACAACCTTTAACTCTTACTAATAACGAAAATCGTTTTGATATTACGGTTAAAGTAAGTGGTGGTGGATATTCTGGTCAAGCTGGAGCTATTCGTTTAGGTATTACTAGAGCTTTATTAAAGTTTGATGCTAATACTGATCAAACCAGTGAAACAGCATATCGTAAAATCTTAAAAGCAGCTGGAATGATTACTAGAGACCCACGTGTTAAAGAACGTAAAAAATATGGTCTTAAAAAAGCTCGTCGTGCACCACAATTTAGTAAACGTTAGAATTCTTTATACCTCATGAACTTAGTTTATGGGGTTTTTTGTTGACATTTTACTAATAAATATAGTATTATAATCCTACCTAAAAAAGGGGGTATTTTTGTGGATAAATATTTAGAATCTTTAAATAAATTTAGAAGTATCTGTTTTAATCCTAAAGAAAGATTATTATTAAAAAAGATTGCTTTATATATTAATGGGGATATATCTACAACTAGATTAATTGATAATTTAAGTGAAAAAAATATTGAATTTGTCGTAGCGGTCTTAAATAAAGTTGCAAATGATGCCCGAAGATTTAATCGTTACTATATTGAATTACCTAAAGATTTATTTTTTAATACTAATTATCCTTATGCTATATTTGCTGGTGATTCATATCGTTTTGGCTTTTTACATAATACATTAAAATTTAATGGGCCTTTATCAATTACTAACCAAAAAAGTAAATATTCAGCAAAACATTTTGTTGAATTAACAGGAAGTTTTTATTATCCTCATGGTGCTAGAATAATTAGAAATGATTGGTTAAAAATTATTAGTAAATTTCCTAATCTTGATACATATCTTTATAATATTAGTTTGAATGAAAAAATCAAACATTCTTATGAAGAAACTAAAGCTTATGTTAATAACTATTTAAAAAGCAATATTGATCAAAATTTTGAATATTTAGCAAATGAAAATATTAATAGTATAAGATTTACTGAAGATAAGAGATATTTTGATGTTTATAGTGTAATGGATGGAAGAATTCCATCATTTAAAGAGGCTATTTTAAGACGCCAAAAATAGTAAGTTTGGGTTTGCAAGTAATATATGAAACAAATTGAAAGGAAACAGGCTTTATGAATAAAAATGTTAAACAATTATTAAATGAAAATTTTAAAAGATTTTTAAAACTAGTAGAACTAGGGGTTATTGAAGAAGAAATAGGAATGGAAGCAGTTATAGATAAGTAAGTTCACCAAAAACAGTAATTAGAGTTCTTTCAATATTAAATTTATTAATATTAAATTTCTTTTTTCTTTCTTTAGAATTTTTAAAATAATCAACAATTGATTTAAATACTGAAGAAAGAAATATAATATTGTTCATAATTTTTTGTAAAGTCATCATACTACTAGGTATAAAATTTGCAGGATGATATATAAATTTTTCAAAAAAAGAATATAATTCTTTTTGAAATTTAAAAGTTATATTTGAAATAATTAAATTTTTTGAACTAATATCTAAAATTTGTGGTAAGATATTCATATGAGAGAACTCCTTTTTATCTTTAATTTAGGTATATTATACCATCGGTTCTTTCTTTTTTTATGTTTTCCGATAAATTTAAACTCCAAAGTTAATTTAACAGTCTGTTAAAATTGACAAATAAAATATTTTGTTATAGTATATACGCAAAACAAAAGGAGAATAAATTTTATGAATGAAAATATTGTAGAAATATTACAGGAAAACTTTGGAGGATTTTTAAAATTAGTAGAATTAGGGATTATTGATAAAGAAAAAGGAATGAAAGCAGTTATAAATAGTAAGCATTCTAATTTTATTTACGAATTTGCATATTATATAAAAGGCACAAATATAGAAAAATTAGAAGATGCTATTATTGAAACAAAAAGTGCTTACTATATATATTACTTTGCTAAAGATGTAAAAGGAGCAAATATCGAGAAATTAACAGAGGCAATTATTAAAACTAAAGATGCCGAATATATATATCGCTTTTCTAAAAATATAAAAGGAGCAAATATTGAGAAATTAACAGATGGTATTATAAAAACTCAAAATGCTGAATGGATATATTATTTTGCTAGAGATATAAATGATGCAAATATTGAGAAATTAACAGATGGTATTATAGAAACTCAAGATGCAAGATGGATATATATTTTTGCTGAAAATATAAAAGGAGCAAATATCGAGAAATTAATAGATGGTATTATAAAAACCCAAGATGCATATTATATGTATTTATTTGCTATATATATAAAAGGGGTCGATATAAAAAAGCTACAAGATGAGAGTGGCAAAATAGAAATTAATGAAAAACTTAAAAAAGCTCCAGAAAAAAAATTAGAATTAAAAATACTAAAACAATTATTACAAGAAAAAAAGTATGAAGAAATTTTAAATAATAAAGAAAAATATTCTCAATTATTTATAGTTGATAATCAAAGTACTAACAAAGAAATTACAAGAACACTTAAAAGAAATAATGTAAGTGAATAATAAGGAAACAAAGTTTCTGTAAAGGATACTATAAGTGTACAAAAAATTTAAAATTAATATAATTTATGTTAATTAGTTAAAGTTATTTGTGTCTACTTCAAAGAAGTGAATTAATCACTGTCTTTTTTTTATATTTAGGAAAAATAATTGGCTTTTTACGAATTTAAGAAACTGCCACTTATTTTTGCTTTGATTTTATGTGTTTTATATATTTTTAATTATTGGCTAATGGTATTCATAATAGACTTTTTTTCGGAGTGTTAGTTAAAATTGACAAATAAAATATTTTGTTATAGTATATACGCAAAACAAAAGGAGAATAAGTTTTATGAATGAAAATATTGAAGAAATATTACAAGAAGATTTTGAAGGATTTTTAAAATTAGTTGAATTAGGGGTTATTGATAAAGAAAAAGGAATAAAAGCAGTTATAAAAAGTAAAGATCCTTTATATATTTATAATTTTGCAAAAAAAATCAAAGGTATAAATATCGAGAAATTAGAAGATACAATTATAAAAACCCAAGATGCAAGATCGATATATGTCTTTGCCAGAAATATAAAAGGAGCAAAAATAGAACAATTTGAAGATGCTATTATTGAAACACAAGATGCCGAGTATATATATCTTTTTGCTGAAGAAGTAAAAGGAGCAAATATTAAGAAATTAACTGATGGTATTATAGAAACTCAAAATGCTGAATATATATATTATTTTGCTAGATATGTAAAAGGAGCAAAAATCGAAAAATTAACAGATGGTATTATAGAAACTCAAAATGCTAAATATATATATTACTTTGCTAAAGATATAAGAGGCACAAAAATCGAAAAATTAGAAAATGCCATTATAAAAACACAAGATGCTGAATGGATATATAGTTTTGCTAAAAATATAAAAGGAGCAAAAATAGAACAATTTGAAGATGCTATTATAAAAACCCAAGATGCTGAATGTATATACAATTTTGCAAAAGATGTAAAAGGAACAAAAAAAGAACAATTAGAAGATGCTATTATTGAATCTAAAAATTTTTATTATATTTATAAATTTACTAAAGACATAAAAGGAGCAAATATCGAGAAATTAACAGATGGTATTATAGAAACTCAAAATGCTGAATGTATATACAATTTTGCTAAAGATATAGAAGGAGCAAATATTGAACAATTAGAGAATGCTATTATTGAATCTAAAAATTTTTATTATATTTATAAATTTGCTAAAGACATAGAAGGAGCAAATATAGAAAAATTAGAAGATGCTATTGTTGAAACTCAAAATGCAGATTGGATATATGCCTTCGCTATAGATATAGAAGGAGCAAATATTGAACAATTAGAGAATGCTATTATTGAATCTAAAAATTTTTGTTATATTTATAAATTTGCTAAATATATAGAAGGAGCAAATATAGAACAATTAGAAGATGCTATTGTTGAAACTCAAAATGCGGATTGGATATATGCCTTCGCTAGAGATATAGAAGGAGCAAATATAGAACAATTAGAAAATGCTATTATAAGAACTCAAAATGCTGAATGTATATACAATTTTGCTAAAGATATAGAAGGAGCAAATATCGAGAAATTAACAGATGGTATTATAAAAACTCAAAATGCCAAATATATATATGATTTTGCTTTAGAAGTAGAAAGAGCAAATATCGAGAAGCTAACAGATGGTATTATAGAAACTCAAAATGCCAAATATATATATTATTTTGCTAGAGATATAAAAGGAGCAAATATAGAAAAATTAGTAGATGCTATTATAAAAACTCAAGATGCACATTATATGTATTTCTTTGCTAAATATATAAAAGGCGTGAATATTGAAAGGTTACTAGCTGAGAACGACAATATAAAAATTAACGAAGAAATAGAAAAAGTGAAAGAAAAGAAATATACTTTAACAATATTAAAGCAATTATTAGAAGAAAAAAGGTTTGAAGAAATTTTAAACAATAAAGAAAAATATTCTCAATTATTTATAGATGATAATCAAAGTACTAACAAAGAAATGTCAAGAACACTTAAAAGTCAGGTTAAAATGCCCAAAAAAGTGTTAAATTTTATAGTAAAGTTTAGGGGAAAAATTTAGGAAAAATTTAGGCTTGAAAGTAATATAATATATCTTGACTTTGACAGTAAAAACGGGCTATCCCTTTAGTTACTTGGGCTAGCTCATTTTTTAATTGTTGTACATTGTGACATATTTTCTAAAAATTTAAAATTTTTTTGATTTGAGATAAAGTAAGGTATTTTCTAGATAAATCAATGTTAAAAACTTTCTCTAAATCTTGAATAACATCATTTCTAAAATTTTGAAGATAAATATCATGCTCTATATTAGTACTGTTATACTTTCTTAAAGAGTCTATTACATATGGATTAGAATACTTTTTATTTAACTTTTGTTCTAATAATCTGATAATGAGTAATGAAACAAAACAAGATAAAAAATGTGCTTCAATACTTTCATCAGTCCAAACAAATACTGGTCTTGTTTCTAATTCTGATTTAGTAATTTTAAAAGATTCTTCTATTTTCCAAAGTCCTTTGTAAATATCTCTTATCTCTTTATCTGTTAAATGTTTCTCACTAGTAACGATAGAATAATAACCATCATATATTTCTTCTTCTTTTATTTTATCTAATTTAAGAGATAGATTTTTTCCTTCTTTTATTTCACCAGTTTCTTCATCAAAACTAATATTATTAATATATTTAGTACATCCATAAGAAGTTGCTTGAGTATATTTAGTTGGATTTTTAATAAGATCCTTAGCTTTCTCAACTGCAACATCTCGTAAGTGTTTTTGTCTATCAGCATATTTTTTTGAGTAGTAAATCATTTGCTTTTGATAAATTTGATAAGTAACTTTCCTTTTACCATCTTTCTTAATTTTAACTTTCTTAGCATAAACTCGTGATTTATGTTTGAAAAGGGCAGGCTTTTCTTCATAGCCTATTATTTTTCCATTTTCATCTTTAATAGGTTCTTGATAGGTTATTAGCTTTCCATTTTCATCATACATCTTATCATATAGAAAATCTTCTTGATTTAAAGCCCATTCTTTAAATTCTTTATCTGCACCAAGAATGCTTTGACCATAGACATAGCCATCATGATTTTTATGAACATCATCATTTTTACCAGCAATAAAAACAGTATTATCAGAAGTATTTTGACCACGATCTGCAACAATAATTGTTCTATCAATTCCAAATTTTGCTTTTGTTTTTTTAAGCGTTGGCCTCATTTGAAGTTTTTCTGATTCGTTTCCTGGAAATAAATCATAATACATAGGAATTGCATTTTTATCCATTAAAAGTCCCATTTGTATAATAGGTGTTTTTCTATGTTCTTTGCTTGGACCTTTTTTTCTTTGGCCTTTTTTTATAATTTCTCCTTTTTCGTTTAAAATATCTTCATCATTATAAGAAATTTCAAAATAATAGTTAGTTGTATCATAGTAAGAAATAGAAGTATCTCGTTGATATAAATCTTTGGTATTATTCCAAAGTAAAGTTAGTAATTCGTCTTTGTAAGAAGATAAATAATCAAAAGAACGATACATATCTTGCTCAGAAAAGTTAAATTTATCAAAAAATATTTCTCTATTATTGTAAGTAGCCAGTTTACTATTTGGAAATAAGATTCTAGATAAAACTAATAATTGAAAAATATCATTTAACTTATAGCCAACTTTTAGATTTTTATTTTTCTCATTAAGTAAAGAAGAAATATCTAATTCATTATAAATTTTTTTTAAAATTACATACCCAAGATTTTTTGATGAATCACCATTATCTATTATTTGGGAGTTTAAATTTTTAATGGTGTATTCTGTAATTTCTTCTCGTGATTTTTGCTTAGCAATTTCTTTAAAATGAGAGATGGGATCTTCAAATTCTTTTTTTAAGTCATCTAGATAACCAAGTTTTTGAATAGTTTTTTGTTTTACTTTACCATTATTATCTCTATAACCTTGAACGAAAGAAAGATAAATTTTGCCTTTATGACTAGGGCAAGCCTTTAAATACATAGAAATCAACTACCTTACATGCTTATTATAACACAATGTGTAGCAATGTACAACATAAAAATAATAAAAACTTGACATAAAAAAAGCCTTATTACATAAGGTTTTGTTGAATATAAGGTAAACTATCAACTGTCAAACTCCGGAGTGTTAAATTTTATAGTAAAGTTTAGGGGAAAAATTCAGGAAAAATTTAGGCTTGAAAGTAATATAATATATTGATATAATACATTAGACAAAAGAAATACTATGCCATGAATTTGGCATGGCGAAAGGAGAGAATTATGAGAGCAAATATTCATCCAGAAATGAAAGACGTTACTGTTAAATGTGCTTGTGGAGCAACATTTAAAACTAAATCAACTAAAGATGATATTGAAGTTGAAGTTTGTAGTGAATGTCATCCTTTCTATACAGGAAAACAAGGACAAGCAAGTCGAGCTGGAAAGATTGATAAATTTAATCGAAAATATAATTTAGATAAGAAAGAAAAATAAAGTCTTTCTTTTTTATTTGTCTTTTTATAAATGTATGGTATAATAGCAGACGTTTGGGGGTTGTCTTATGGAACAAAAACTAATTAATGTTAATCCTAATTTATCTAGAGATTTATTAATATATGACTTATATACTTCTTTAGCGCCTTTTTTTGAAAGAGATTTAAATTATTTTTTAGCAAGTGATGAAGAAAAATTTCTTCAATATCAAAAAGGTTTTATTAATAGGGGAAAATATATTGTTTGTTCTACTTTAGCAGATTTTTATGTTAAATTGTATAATGAATTTGGGATAGAAGCTAAAAAAGTTTATGCCAATAGTGCTAAAATTCCGTTATTTGTAGTTTTAGTTAAAGGTGAATTAGGTTGGTACTATTTAGACCCATTAAATGATTTGTTTTATAATCAATATAATATTAGACCTGTTAATTTTGGGGTTGTGCCTAGATTTAAAACTATTAATGAAAATCATCCTGAATTAGTAAAACTATCTAAAGAATATCTAATTGATTTAGAAACTAGTTTAAATAAAAAATATTATAATTCCTTAATAGATTATTTGCATCATAAAATGGCGCCTCGAAATGTAGCTTATGAATTTTTGGGGATATCTAATGGTGAAAAAGATTTATTAATTAAGGGAAAAATTAAATTTATGAATGATTATTTAATCAATTTAGGGCATGTAAATGGACCATATGAAAGAACATTATTATATTTATATTTATATACAAATTTATTAGATAGTTCTGAAAAGAGAAGACTAAATGTTATATTAAATAAAGATAATCCCAGTGACTATCATGTTAATATTTTATTGGATATTAACAATGAAGAACATATTATGTATAGCGAAGAAAAGAATAATGATAGATATGTTTTAAAAAGGATTTTGTAAAGTTTTTTTGTCTATTAATGGTTTTTAAATTGCATGAAGATATTTCCTGTAATATAATTATCTTGGAGGATATATATGAAAATAGCTATTGCATCTGACCATAGAGGTCGGGAATATAAATTAGAAATTATTGATTATTTAAAAAGTAAAGGTTATGAAGTTATTGATTGTAGTAAAGAAAATACTTCTACTGATGATTATCCTGATTTTGCTTTTTTAGTTTGTAATAATGTTGTTAGTAAATGTGCTGATATTGGCATATTAGTATGTCGTACTGGTATTGGTATGTCTATCGCAGCTAATAAAGTTAAAGGAGTTAGATGTGCTAAAATTAATTCGGTTGAAGATGCAATTTTATCCCGCAATGATAATGGAGCTAATGTGATGACTTTTAATTATACTGATGGTATTGCAAATATCAAAAAATACATTGATGCCTTTATTGGAGCTGAAGTTATAAATGATGAAAGGCACGAAAGAAGAGTTAATAAGATTTTAAAATATGAAAGTGAAGTATACAAATGAATATTAGAATTTATTTATATATAATTTGTTCAATGGTATGTGCTTTTGCCTTATCAGGAATCAATTTTGATCGATTTATTCGTAAAAATAAAGTTGTTGAAGCACGAATTTTATATTTTGTTTTAAGTTTTATTGGCGGTTATTTACTTAGTGAATTCTTTTTAGGATTTTGGGTGATTTAATGAGAAATAAAATATTACTTGGAGTAGTATTTGTTTTAATTATTGTTTTAGGAATTGTAGTTTATCATGAGAAAAAAACTAATTATTATTTTCCCATGCCATCAGCTGTTAAAGATGAAGAAAATGCTATAAGTATTCGCTTACTTGATGAGTCTACTGGTAAGATTGAAAACGTTAATTTAGAAGATTATATAATCGGGGTTTTAAGTGCGGAGATGCCGGCTAGTTTTGAAGTTGAAGCCTTAAAAGCTCAAGCCGTCGCCGCCCGAACTTTTGCGATGTATAAAAAAAACACGCGTAATTTAGATTATGATTTAATAATTGGGGTAAAAGATCAAGCTTATAAAACTAATGAACAATTACTTAAAACTTGGAATGTTTTGTTTTTTAATAATTATTTAAAAATTAGAGATGCTGTCTTAAGTACTAAAGATGAAGTATTAACTTATAATGATGAAATTATTAATGCTTTTTATTTTTCAATGAGTAATGGTAAGACTGAAAATTCCGAATTAGTTTTTAGTGAAGCTTTACCATATTTACAAAGTGTTTCATCTACTTGGGATAATGAATCATTAAATAATTATCTTTATGAAAAAGTAATTAATAAAGAAGATTTTTGTCGTAGTTTAGGAATTAATTGTGAAAAAGTTAACATTAGTGATGAAGTAAGAAGTGATTCTAATCGGGTTTTATCTATTAAAATTAATGATGTAGTTTTTAAAGGAACAGATATTAGAACTAAACTTGGGTTGCGTTCTACTGATTTTGAAATACATGAAGATGGCTCTAATTATAAGATTACTACTAAAGGTTATGGACATGGGGTTGGAATGAGTCAGTATGGGGCCAATGGGATGGCCAAAGAAGGTCATTCTTACACTGAAATTTTAAGCCATTATTATCAAAATACCAAAATTTCTCATATTTCTTAGTATAAAAATATTTCTTCTGATTCAAAATAGATGTAGGAGGAAATATATGAAAAAAAGAAAATTGAAGAGTTTTGTTTTACCTAGTATTTACATTGCCACAATTGTTGTTTTAGCTATAAGCATTTCTTTATTAACGAGAACCTTATTAAGTCGTAGTGAACCTACTGTTGATAACTATGATTATTCCGTTAATGTGTTTAATGAAAGTGATGATAACAAGCCCGTTAATAATGAAGTAACCCCTGAGGTTATGAAAGCCTCTAAACCATTTATTGGCGATTCCATTAGTGTTTTAAAAGATTATTATGATGATGAAGGGTCGAGTGAAAGTCAAGAAAGTTCTTTAATCTATTATCAAAATACTTATATGCCTAATACCGGGATTTTATATGCCAGTGATAATGTTTTTGAAGTAATTGCTTCTGTTAGTGGAACTATTAAAGAAATTAAACAAGATGAAATACTAGGGACCGTTTTAACACTAGAAAGCGAGAACGTCACTTGCGTCTATTATACTTTAGGTGAAATTTTAGTTAAAGAAGGCGACCAAGTAAATCAAAATGACATTATTGCTAAATCTGGTCAAAGTGAAATAGATACTACTAAACAAACTCTACTATTTGAAGTATATCTGGATGGCGTTTTAACCAATCCTAATACATTTTTTGAAAAAACAGTGAATGAATTAGATTAGTCCGTTAAGGACTTTTTTAAAAGGTGGGATTTTGATGCAGAATAAATATATATTTTATTTTCATGATAATAAATTACAATATACTAAAAAAGATGAGATTAAAACTTATACTTTTTCTTTTAATTCTTTAATGTATGGTAAAATCATCAATATTGGTTTATTTATTAAAGAACTTAAAACTTTTATTAAAAAAGAAAAGATTGGTTTTTTATTCTCACCCATTATTAAATTTATTTATTCTCCCCCTTTTTATAATGCTGATAAAGAATTATATATTATGGCTTTTAATTCTGTAGGTATTAATAAATTAGAATTTATTAGCGAGTATAGTTTATATCCTAAGAAAAAAAATGCCATCTTTTTAAACGTTTTAGATACTTATTTAATTAAAACTATTTGTAAGGATAATAGTTTTAAAAGTCTAATATATCCTTTTAATTTATTTAAAGATAAAAAAGAATTAATTAATATTTCTTGTGGTTCTAAAGATGATTCTTATTTGCTTTTCGGTAGCAATGAAAATATTTTAGAGTTTGTTGATATTTTTAAAAGAAAAAGTTATGATAATGTTCATTATTATAATAATTATAAAACGTATTTAATTGAGAAATGTTTGAGTGTTAAGAATTGACTAAATGTTGATTTTTTTTTATTTTCTAACAGTTATTAACTGTACTTTTTTAAAAGTGATTATGATATAATTACTCACAGTAAACGAAGTAGGGTGTAGTATATGATTAAGTTTGTGATAGTAGAAGATGAAAAATCTGTACAAAATACGGTTAAAAAGGTTATTAGAAAAATCTCGATTCTTAATGATACAGAAATTGAAGTTAAGTATTTTACTAAATATGATAAAGACTTGCAAAAAGAAATAAATGAAGAATTATATCGTAAAGTTTATATTTTAGATATTGAATTAGAAGGTAGTATAAGTGGAATAGATATTGCTCATAAAATTAGAGAAAATGATTGGGATAGTGAAATTATTTTCATAACTAGTCATGATAAGATGTTTGAAACCGTTTATCGTAGTATTTTAGATGTGTTTGATTTTATTGAAAAATTCCATGATATGGAGTCTCGTTTAGAGCATGATCTTAAACTAATTTATAATCAAAAATTTGATAAAAAGATGCTTAAAGTTTATTCTAGAAATGCTGATTTAGAAATTTATTTAAAAAATATTTTATATATTACTCGTGATAAAGAAGAAAGAAAAATTATTATTCATACGAAAGAAGTTGATTTTAAAATTACTGATACCTTAAATGATATTTTAGAAAAGTTAGATAATCGTTTTGTAAGAACACATCGTGGTTGTATTGCTAATAAAGACCATGTAATTGAGTATAAATTTAGTAAAGGATATTTTGTTTTAAGTAATGGAAAAAGGGTTGATTTGTTATCTAAGAAATATCGAAAGGAGATAGAAAAATGATATCATTTGATATACCTTATTTTATAATAACGGTTTTAGCTCAATTTGTTATTATATATTTAATTCGAGAATTTTTTACTAAAAAAATTAAATTTAATTTTAAGACTATTTTGATAATTACGGTATCTTCTATTGTTGAAAGTTATATTAGTAGAATCTTACAATCGCCAATTAATGGTTTGATTTGTTTAGTGTATTTTTTATTTTTTATTTATATTAATGCTAAAACTAAATTTAAAGAAAGTTTTTTTTATATTGTTATTGTTTGGTTAATGTTAGTTATTATTGATATTTTTTTAATGCTTATTTTAAATATTATGACTAATATGTTTAATTTACAGTTTGAAGCGGTTATTATAAAACCGATATGTACGGTTTGTTTATGTGCTATTTTATATATTTTATCTAAAGTTAAGGTGGTGAAAAAGTTAATTAATAAAGCTTATAATAATTTTGTTAAGTTAACTTATAGTTTTGTTCAATTACTGTTTATTATTGTTTTATATTTTCTTTTAGGTGCTATTGGAATAACTAATTTGAATAATAAGATAATGATTTTAATTTTATTAATATCGGCTATATTATTTGGGTTAACGATTATTAGATTTATTATTACTAGATATGAAATTTTAACTTTAAAAGAAACTAATATGTTATTAATTAAGAATAATGATTTTTATATGAAATTGATTGAAGATTATCGAATTTTAAAACATAATTTAATTAGTCAATTGATAGGTATTAAAACGGTTTCAAATAAGAAGGCTAAGTTATTAGTTGATGAGCTAATTAAGGATTATAATGATAATTTTTTACCAACTCAAAATATTAAAAATGTTCCTTCAGGATTGAATGGATTAGTTTATGAAAAGGTATATAATTTTAATAAAAAAGATATTAATGTTTTTGTTGAAAATGAATTGAAATGTGATATTTATAATTCTATTACTTCTAGGAATTATAATTCATTATGTGAAGCTTTAGGAATTACTTTAGATAATGCTATGGATGCTGCTTATTCTAGTAAAGATAAAGTTGTGTATTTGAAGTTTAATGATTTTGAAGACAGAATTATTGTTACGATAATGAATTCTTTTAATGGAGAGTTAGATTTAGAATTATTAGGAACAATTAAGTATACTACTAAGAAACAAGGTCATGGATTTGGATTATATTCTTTAATGGAAAGAAATAAGTTACAAATTCAAAATAAGATTAGAAATAATGTTTTTATAGTTAAAATAATTATTTATAAAAAAAATAAATAGGCTATTAATAATTCACATTAATAGCCTTTAATATTATAATAATTCTTCATCTGCTTCAGGTTCATCTAGGAAAACCCAAATACAAGCAGAGCTGCATGAATTAGCAAAAAGGTTTGCAATTCCACTTAATAATGATGATAACACTTTTAAGCCTCCTTTCCTTTAATTTGTTTAAATCTATTCATTTAATTTAAACCATATTTTTTATATACCTTATAATTGTTATAAGGCATATTAAATAATTTATATGTAATAGGATTAATAACAATACTTTCTAAAGTTAATGCATATATTGTAGCGTTTAAGAAAATGTTAATTTTTAAAAAAATATTAATAATAAATAAAATAATAATAATTGATATAGATAATATTTTTGCTCTTATTCTTTTTTCTTTATGGATTAATGGTCTAGATTTAGTATCTGCTGGTGCAAAAAGCAAAAAAGAAATAAAACCAAATATCCAAATAATATAAGTTATATATGTTGGCAAAATGGCATATTTTATAAAGAAACATCCGCCAATGTATATGGGTATTGTTGTTATCCAACATTGCCAGCTTTTTTTGGCATGTAATCCAAAGCCATATAATCTTAATAAACCATAAATGCTTGTTAGTATAATTAATTCAATCATTAAATTAAAGATAATTGCTAAAGTAATTAAAACAATAAATTTAGTTGTTAAATTATAAAAACCTTCTAAACCATATTTTAATTTTTTTTTATCTAATTCTGTTAATGATTGTTTTGATTCAATATATTTAAGAGAATTACTAATAAACTTCTTTTTCATATTCCTCCTTTTAAAAAAGTATAGCAAAGAATGAAAAAAATAAATTTTAGTTACAATTAAAATTTATTTTTTGAGTATAAAATTAGAATATAAAAAGTAATTGAATATTTAAAGTTGTTTTAAGACAAAAAAGAGTAGTTTTAAAACTTTTTAATGAGTTATGATAAGTGATTGTTTTAAAATGGAACATGTCGTTACTAATTTTGTAACGTTAGATGTTGAAAGCAGTAAAAATGTAATAGGAAGGGAGTTTCATATGCTAAGAGGCAAAGTGAAGTGGTTTAACAACGCGAAAGGCTATGGGTTTATTGAATATGGTGACTTAGAAGACATTTTTGTTCATTACTCAGCAATTAGAAAAGACGGATATAAAACCCTTAAAGAAGGCGGAGTTGTAAACTTTAAGATGATTGAGACAGCTAAAGGATTACAAGCTTTAGATGTAGAAGAAATTGTACCTTCAATCAGCTAAGAAAACTGCTAACAAGTAGTTTTTTTTATTCTTGCTTATTTTCAAATAAATGATACAATTAGATTAAGGAAGGTGAAAATATGAGAATAGATATTAGAGGGGATAAAGTTAAAGTAACAGATGCTATTAAAAGTTATGTTAATGAGAAAATTGGAAGATTAGATCGTTATTTTGAAAATCCGGTTGAAATGAAAGCATATGTTGTTATTAGAGTTAGAAATAAAGATGAGATTATTGAAGTAACTGTACCATCTAGTAAATTTACGTTAAGAGCTGAAGTAAGTGATAGTGATTTATATGCAGCTATTGATAAAGTATCAGATAAATTAGAAAGACAAATTAGAAAAAATAAAACAAGACTTAGAAAACAATTTAAAGAAGTTTTAAGATTTGAAATGGAAAATGAAGAAGTAGAAGAAAATGAAAGTATTATTGTTAAAAGAAAACAAGTTGAATTAAGACCAATGAGTGAAGAAGAAGCTATTTTACAAATGGAATTAGTAGATCATGATTTTTATTTATTTAAGAATAGTGAAACTGATAAGATAAGTGTTTTATATAAAAGAAATGATGATTCTTATGGAATTATTGAAGAAAATTAAGTATAATATTGAAAGAAAGGAAGTAGTATTAGATGAAAAAATTTAGTGATGCTCTTTGGTGTGCTTTGTTTGCGGTAGTATTTATTTGCTTATATTATTTTGTGCCATCATTACATGTTGATAGTATGTTAAATGGTTTCTTCATTTTACTTGGAGCAACAATAGCATATTTATCAGTTGCATTAAAGAAAAATAAATAAAATTATAAGAGTGCTTGAATGCATTCTTTTTTAATTTAATAATATCATTTTATTTATTGATTTTTATAAAAATTAATAAATATTTTCAATTAAGTTTTGAGCAAGTTTTGAGCAAGTTTGTTGGTTGTTTTTGAAAAAAAATAGTATAATATATTTAGAAATATTGATGATTGTTGATGGAAAAATATAATCCACCATTTGAAATTACACAAATTATGTTGAAACGAGTTGCAGATATTTTTGAAACTTGATAATTTTTCAAATTTAAATAAAAAACCATATTTGAGAAAGCAATCTAAAATTAAATCTGTTCATTCTTCACTTGCGATTGAAAATAATAAATTAACAAAAGATCAGGTTAGAGATATTATTGATGGTAAATTAGTTTTGGGTTCTAAAAAAAAAATTCAAGAAGTGAAAAATGCTTATAATGCTTATGAAATAATGAATGATGTTAATCCTTATAGTATTAATGATTTAAAAAAGGTACATGGAATAATGACTTATTTAACTGTTTTAGATTCTGGTGAATATAGAAAGAGTAATGAAAGTGTATTTGATGGAGAAAAATGTATTTTTATGTGTCCGCCTTCTGAAAATGTTAGTTATTTAATGGAACGTTTATTTTATTGGTTAAAAGGAAATCAAAATAAAATTCATCCTTTAATCTTATCAAGCGTTTTTCATTATGAATTTGTATTTATTCATCCTTTTAGTGATGGTAATGGTCGAACTGTAAGGTTACGGCAAAATATTTTACTTTGCAATTGGAAAGAAATATTTGAATATTTACCTATTGAATCGAGAATATATAAATATCAAGAAGAATATTATAAGACAATAGATAATTGTAATAAAAAAGAAAATTCTACTGAATTCATTGAATTTATGCTTAAGATGATAGATGAAACTTTAGATGAAGCATTAGCTACACCAAGTACACCAATTAATCAAGAAACAATCAATATAAATAAATTATTAAATTGTTTAGAAAAAAATATTCCATTAACGGCAAATGAAATAATGAAAAAATTAAATATTAAATCAAAAAATACTTTAAGAAATCAATATTTGCATCCTGCTATTAAACAAGGTTTAATTAAATTAACGATTCCTGATAAACCTAATAGTAGTAAGCAAATGTATTATAAAGAAATTTAGGTGATTTTTATGCGTTGTTGGACTGTGTATTAGAATAATGTCATAAAAATGTGGTTTAAAATAATCGTTTTTCTCTTGACATAGGGGGGGGGGTAGTATTATATAATTACCATAGAATAGGTGATTATAATGGTGCGACAGTGAAGTCTAATTAGTACAGTTGGAGATAAGCCAACCTAGTAAACTTGGTCAAGAGCTAGTACTATTCCATGGAGCCAAAGCCGTGAGGTTAGGTTTAAGCGTTGGAAGTAGGAGACTTGAGAGGAATGGGTGCGACGCCACCTGAAATAATATTGAGCCTCGTTAGCACGATAAGCGGAAGCTGATGTGGTCATAGTCACAGCAAGCTGCAATACACAAACGATAATGACAAGGATGTGTAGGTTCCGCCGGGGTCTGAGAACATTTCGAGCAAGTCATAGTACT
>CANQSC010000015.1 GCA_947626445.1 uncultured Bacilli bacterium | reverse complement strand
CAATAAATTGCCTCTTAACCCTACAAGGGTTTTACGTGCTGAAGCACGTGGCCTGAACCGTTTTTCGTAACGGTCAAGAAAAGAATAACTTTACATTATTCTTTACACATTTTCTACTAACTTTAATTCATTACCAACAAATACTACTAAATATTTTAAAGGATCGCCAAGTCTTTCATCTTTACTATAACTTTCTAATTGACTCTTTCCTTCTTCTATTTTTTCTTTTAATAATTCTTCACTATAATCTTTTTTCTTTATATATTTTAATTCAATCATTATATTATTAGGTATATTTGGATTTTTCTTTTCTAAATAAATATCTATATATCCATTATTACTTACATATTCACTATATACATTATAGTATTCATTATTTAGTAACATTGTAAAATATATTATTTTTATTCCTTTTTCATCTATTTTAATAAAATCTCTATTATCTAATTTTTTTAATACTTCACTTACATAATTATTTAATTTATCAATATTACCTGTTATTAATTCTCTACTTATTTCACTAATAGTTTTATTATCATATCCTATTCCACTTTCTTTTAATTTTTTAGTAAAATAATTTCCATATAATACTTTCATTACCTCATTTGGTATTTTAAAATAATATCCTCCATATATATCTGGTTCGATTGTTAAATAACCAAAATAATATAATAAACTTATTATATCATCACTTTCTAAATCACGTGTTAAATCAAATTTATTTTTTAAGATACCATCTACATGTTCATTTTCCATTATTTCATTTAATAATTCTTTATAAAAACTATTATTTTTTAATTCAATTAAATTATCTATTTTTCCAGAATTAAAAGCAATATTACTATCCATTATATCTTTAGGAATACTTTTATATATTTGATAAAAGTTTAATAAATACATTACTAATGTTGCATTAAATACTTTTTCTTTAGCATCTTCATTAAACAAATAACCATCATAATTTTTAATCATAATATTTTTTATTTCTTCTCGTTTATTTTTTTCTTCTACTACTTCATTTAATAAATTATCTACTTCTTTATGAGTTAAACCTATCATACTATTAAATTCTTCATAGTTTGATATATTTGTTGCTATATTAAATCCTGTTGTCATACTATCTAAGGTTATTGGACATATTCCTGTTGCAAAAAATCTTCCTACTACTCCTAAACCAATATACTCTTTTATTGAGGCATAAAAAGCTTTTATAAATCCTTCATTTCCCACAATATTTTTAAAACGTTCTGCATTTCCTTCTAATATTGCATTAGTAAAGTTATCATATTCATCTATTATGATATATATTTTATTTTCTAAATCTAAAGACTTAAAATCATCTAAAAAATTTACAATTATTTGATTTGTAGTTTCTCCCTTTGCTTCTATATTAAACTTATAATTATTATCAAAATTTTTTATCCCACTAATTACTTTATTATTAAATTGTTCTTCAAGTTCTTTTTCATTTTTATTTGCTGATGTTATTCCCGAAAAATCAAATTTTAAAATGTAATAATTATTTTTTCCTTTAGTTGGATTTTGATAAACATAAGTTTCTTTAAATAATTTTTTATATAAATCTTTACTATTTATATCATAGTAATAAAACATCATACTTTCAAATAAACTTTTTCCAAATCTTCCTGGTCTTAAATTTATTAAGGCATCAGGCATCTTTTCTAGTTTTTCTAAATACATGGTTTTATCCACATAATAATAATTTTCTTCTATTAATATTTTAAAATTCATTATACCATAAGGTATCTTCTTCATTATATAAGCCCACTTCCTTTAAATTAATTTTATCAAATATTTGCTTAAAAGTCACTAGGTATTCTTTACTATCAAAAAAAGAATAGCATGCACTATTCATTATATTTCCTTTAAATCAGTCAAAACACTTCTTAAATATTCTTCATCCCAAATAGGAATTTTTAAATCCATCGCTTTTTGATATTTACTTCCGGGACTATCACCTACAATTACAAAATCAGTTTTAGAAGAAACACTACTAGATGGTTTAGCTCCATAACTATCTAGTATTTTTTCAATCTCATCTCGCCTCATAAATGAAATAGTTCCGGTTATAACAAAACGTTTACCACTAAGTAGCTCATTATTTTTAATTTCTTCTCCAGTATATTCCATATTTAAACCTAAATCTTTTAATTTATTAATTAATTCTAAATTTTCTTCTTTACTAAAATATTCACATATATTTTCAGCAAGAATTGGTCCAATATCCCTAATACTTTGTAATTCATCAAAAGTTTTTGCTTTTAAATTATCTAAAGTTTTAAAAGTTCTTGCTAAAAGTAAAGCCGTTTTATCTCCTATTCCCAATATTCCTAAACCAAATAATAATCTTTCTAAACTATTTTTTTTACTTTCTAGAATAGCCTCTAATAAGTTATCAACACTTTTATTACCAAAACCTTCTAATTCTATTAAATCTTTACGATGTTCATCTAAATGATAGATATCTGTTATATCTTTAATAAAACCTAAATTAAAGAAATCTTCCATAATTCTTTCCCCAAAACCATCAATATTCATCGCATGTCTAGAAACAAAATGAATAAGTCTTTCAATATGTTTAGCAGGACACTTTGGATTAAAGCAATAATGATCAACTTGGCCTTCTTTCTTACCTAAAGGCTCATGACATATTGGACAATTTTCGATCATTTTAAAAGGAATTTCATTACCAGTTCTTCGTTCTTTTTTAGGTTCTACTACTTCAGGAATAACATCTCCGGCTTTTCTAATTGATACGATATCTCCAATTCTTAAATCTTTTTCTATAATATAATCTTCATTATGAAGACTTGCCCTTTTTATTGTTGAACCCATTACTAAAACAGGCTCTAAAACCGCATTAGGAGTAATTCTTCCCGTTCTTCCAACTGTAAAAACAATATCTTTTAATTTCGTTAAAACTTCTAAAGCAGGAAATTTATACGCAACAGCCCATCTAGGATATTTTGAAGTAAAGCCTAATTCTTGTTGCATTTCTAAATCATTTACTTTAATTACAACCCCATCAATATCATAAGGTAGATATTCACGTTTTTCATTATATTCATGAATAAAATCTAAAATACCATTAATATCTTTAACTAAACGATTACAAGGATTTACCTTAAAACCTAATTTTTTCATATATTCTAAAGCTTCATAATGCGTTTTAATATTATAATCCATTGGATTTGGTAAATGATAAATCCAGGTATTTAAATTTCGTTCCGCGGCTATTTTCGAATCTAATTGTCTAATTGAACCAGCTGTCGCATTTCGACAATTTTGAAGTTTATTTAAATTTAATTTTTCTCTTTCATAATTTAATTTAGCAAGAGTTTCTTTTTCCATATAAATTTCTCCTCTTACTTCAATCGTAACCGGCATTTTTAATTTTAATGGTAAACTCTTAATGGTTTTAACATTATGCGTTATATCTTCCCCAGTTGTCCCATCACCTCTTGTAACACCAGTAGTTAACACGCCATTATCATAATGAAAACTACCACTTACCCCATCAATTTTTAATTCACAAACATATTCTGGATTAAAACCATTTTTTCTAATTCGTTCATCAAAAGCTCTTATCTCATCTTCATTAAAAACATCAGGAAGTGATAACATTGGTAATTTATGTTTAACTTTATTAAATTTATCAATAACTAAACCTCCAACTCTTTTAGTCGGACTATTTACATCATCAAACTCTGGAAATTCTTTTTCTAATTCTTCTAATTCTCTTAAATATTTATCAAATTCTTGATCAGTTATAGAAGGATTAGCTAAAACATAATATTCATAATTAGCATCTTCTAATATTTTTCTTAATTCTTCTATTCTTTTCTTAGCATCTAATGAATTCATTAATTTTTTCCTCCTATTCCCATAAATGCTTAGGATAACTCCCTTCTTCTTTTAAATTAGCAATCTTTTTGTTTACTAACAGTAAATCTTCTTTGTAAGTCATCCCTATCCATTCACTATTTACTGGTTTAACATCTATTTCTATTGTACCATTTTCTAAATTTTTTTCTAAACAATCTGGCAATAATATTTCATTATTTAAAATATCTTCATCACTTTGTTTAAAAAATTTTTCTATATCTTCTTTTAATAATTCATAAAAATCATTACTAAAACCAAAAATATTCATACTTACTAAAGTATTTTCTTTTATTTCAAAAGCCTCTCTTCCATCTAAAGGAGAAGCAATAATCTTATTATCTTTTCTTTCGATACTACATTCAATTATCTTTTTTAATTTTCCATCAACAATTTCACATACTCCTCTTTTAACAGATCCACATTCACTAGCCGTTTTAGAGTATTCATAAGGAATAGCTACATAATTATAATCTTGTTTATCATTTTTTAAAAAATCAGCCACTTCTTTAAAAGCCTTAAAACCATAAAAATCATCAGCATTAATAACCGCAAAACTACCTGACACATATTCTTTACTACAATATATTGCTTGAGTAGTTCCCCATGGCTTTTCTCGCTTATTAATAATACTTAAATTGTTATAAGGAATATCTTCTTTTCTTTGAAAAGCATATTTTACATCTATATGTCCTTCTAATCTTTTACCAACTGTATTTTCAAAATCACTTAATAATTCTTCTTTAATAACCAAAACAACTCTTTTAAAACCTGCTCTAATAGCATCATAAACCGAATAATCTAATAAAAAGTTTCCATCTTCATCTACAGGTTCTAATTGCTTTAAACCTCCAAAACGACTCCCCATACCTGCTGCCATAACAACTAAAGTTAAATCATTCATTATTATCCTTCTTTCTTTTATAATATCTATCATTCTTCTTCTTAGTCAATTTTCTAACATTTTCCAAACCAAGACTTATATTTAATCGATACAAACAATCATCTAAGTTTAATCCATCTATTTCTTTAATTAATTCATTTCGATACTTATTATAAAAACCATAATTTCTTTTAATAATCATTGCTTTATATTTATTTATTAATGGACTAAAATAAACACATAATATATTATCATCTTGAATATAATCAATAACATTATAATATTTATTTAACCAAAAACTAACATCATTAGACTGACATACAATATTATCTTCATTTTCATACATCTTTCCAACTAAATTATTATTTTTTCTATATATAACTAATTGATAATTATTTTTCTTATTCATATTTACCCCCAAATTAATATTTAAGATATTTTTTTCAAACTTTTATGATTTTTCATTAATTTTCTAATTCCAAAATTTTTATTAAAAGCAATTGTTATAATAGATTTTTCAACACCTACTACTACTCCTTTACCATAGATAGTATGCATTACCGTATCACCAATATTATAATCAGTATCATCATCATTATACATATCTTCAATAACAAAATTATCATTTTTATTATTAATTATCTTTTCATCTACTTCTAATAAATTATTATCTATTTCATCAATAAAACGACTAGGAAGATTAATATTTTCATGACCATATAACATTCTTCTTTTAGCATTCAATAAATATAATCTTTTTTTAGCTCTGGTAATACCAACATAACATAAACGTCTTTCTTCTTCTAAACCACCTTCTTCAATAAAGGAATTTTGATGAGGAAATATGCCATCTTCCATACCAATTAAGAATACGACTTCAAACTCTAGACCCTTAGCACTATGAAGAGTCATTAAAGTTACAACATCATCTTCATCTTTATGTTCAGATATATCCGCTACTAAACTTATTTCTTCTAAAAAATCTTGTAAATTAACTGAACCAGTTTGTTCTTCAAAACTAGCTGTTATACTTCTAAATTCCATTAAGTTATCAAGTCTTAATTCATCTTCTAAACTTTCGGAATTTAATGATTCTTTAATTCCACTTTTATCTAAAATATCATCAACTAATTCAGTTAAACTTAAAGAATCACTATCCATAATTAATTCTTCAATTAAATTTTTAAACGCTAATTCTTTACCACCATTAATAGCATCAAACATACTACAATTATTAATTCTAGCTGTTTCTTCTAATTTATTAATAGTACTTAAACCAATACCTCTTTTAGGAACATTAATAACTCTTCTTAAAGAAATATCATCATGAGGATTTAATATTAAACGCATATAACAAATTAAATCTTTAATCTCTTTACGATTATAAAAATAAAAACTTCCTACAACTTTATAAGGCATATTAGCTTTTAAAAATTGTTCTTCAGCTACTCTTGCTTGAGCATTAGTCCGATAAAAAATAGCTATATCTTTCTTCTTAAAACCTTCATCTAATAAACGATTTATTTCATCAATAACTAACTTTATTTCATGACGTTCATCATAAGCTCTCATATACTTAATTTTAAAACCAACCCCATTATGAGATACTAAATCTTTATCTTTACGATCTTTATTATTTTTAATAACACTATTAGCAGCATCTAAAATCATCTTAGTACTTCGATAATTATCAGTTAATGGTATAACTCTAGCATTAAAAAAATCTTTCTCAAAATTTAAAATATTCTTATAATTAGCCCCTCTAAACATATAAATAGATTGATCAGGATCACCAACTGCAAAAATATTTTGATATTTTTTAGATAATAATTTAACTAATTTATACTGTACTTCATTAGTATCTTGATATTCATCTATTAAGATATATTTAAAACGATTCTGATAATGTTCTAATACTTCACTATTAGATAAAAATAATTTAACCGGTAATACAAGTAAATCATCAAAATCAACTGAATTATTCTTTTTAATTCTTAATTGATATTCTTTATATATTTCATAAGCAATCTTTTCAATATCCGTATTAAAAAACTTTTCAATCTCTATTTCACTTAACATTTCATTTTTAATAAAACTAATTCGATTACGAATATAAGAAGGAGATATTTCTTTACTATCATATCCTTTATCTTTAAGAATCTTTTTAATTAAACTTAAAACATCATCACTATCTAAAATCGTAAAATTACGATCCATCCCTAACTTTAAAGCATTCTCTCTAATAATTCTTAACCCAAAAGAATGAAACGTTCCAACTAAAGCATCATTACCGGGTACTAATAATTCTAACCTTTCTTTCATTTCTTTAGCAGCTTTATTAGTAAAAGTTATAGCAAGGATTTGATAATCAGGTATACCATTTAATATTAAATTAGCAATACGAGTTGTTAATACTTTTGTTTTACCAGAACCAGCCCCAGCAATAACTAAACAAGGACCATCTTCATGCATAACAGCTTCTTTTTGTCTTTCATTTAATTCATCATAATTTATCATGTTAACACAACCTCTTATCTAATTATAACATGAGATTAAAAAAACTTTATGAAAATATTCACAAAGTTTATTATTTAAATATATTAAATAATTTACCATTTTTATCATTTCCACTAGAATCATTATTAAAACCCAATTTTTGTAATAAATATTCTAATTCAACATGATTATCTAATTTATCATCTAAATAAGGTATATTATAATATACTTGACTATTAGATTCATTTTCAAAATCTTCTACATCAGTATTATCTAATACACTTCTATTTAGAACTATTTTTTTACCTTTTAATTTTTCAAATATTTGTGGATCTTTTCTTATTAATTTATTTAATTTAATTAAACCAGGTTCTATTAAATATAAAACATCAGTACAATAATCAGTAGCCCCTTCTTCATTTAAATCTATTAATATAACATCATTATTATAATGAGAAGATATAAATTTTTGTAATTCAAAATGATTAGTATTCATTAATGTCCGATCATTTAAATATATAAAATCATTATTATCAACTTCTACTGCTACAACTTTATAATTTTTTTCAAGTTGTTTTTTTAATAAATATGTTAATGTTGTACTACCAGCATGTTCTGTAACATTTTTTAATCCAATTATTTGTATAGATTTACTTGAAACAGTTTCTTTTTCTTCTTTATACTTTTTTTCTTTTTTTGTTAGCTGAGCATCTTCTTCATTACTTGCACCCATCATCATATTTAATTGATGATACTGCGCTACATCTTTATAACTATTAGGATTATCAATTAAAAATTTAACAGCATCTACATTTCTTGTAAAATTATAAATACCCATTGACACTAAAGCTGATAAATATTTAGGATCATTAACTACTTCTGAATCATCTAATAATATAATAACTTTACTCATATCCATATTAACAGATAATTCTTGAATAACGGCAATATTTTCATAATCTTTAATTGCTGTAATATCTAATATCATCTTATTATAAAAGAAATTATTAAATTGAGAAATTAATTCTTCTGGAGTATAAACCCCCGAAATACTTTTAATAATATCTACATCAACATTATTTAATAATGATTCATACTTATTTACAACTTTAACATTCATTATAATTCACTCCTTATTTAATTTATATTCTAATTTATCAGTCGGAAAATTAATATCAATAGTTTCTCCACTAACCTCAAAAGTTAAAACATCTCCTATAACTGGTAAATTAAATTTATAAAAAAACTTAACTGAATATTTTGTTCGATCTTTTAAATTAGGCATATTTTTTTGCTCAGTATGTCTTTTACTAACACAATAATAATATTTTTCTCTTTTATTTGATACTAATTCTAAACTAGTAGAAGATAAATTTTTTGATCCATAATCTCCTTCTTCACAATAATGCATTGTATTATAATTATTATATTGTAAATAATTATTTATCAAAGCAATAGATCCTTTATCTCCTTCTTTTAAACCTTCATATTTTTCAATAAAAGTTAAGGTTTCATTTTTTATTTTAAAAACTTTATTATAACTAATAGTTAATGATAAAAACGATACAAATATTAACATAAAAGTTACAACTAAACCAATTAACCATATACTACCTGTTGATGTTCTCATACTTCTTCACCTTCATTTACATATATTGTTTTAGTATCACCTTTGATCCTAAAATTAAATAAATCATGAAAAATAGGTAAATCTAATTGATAAAATACTACAACCCGATAATAGGCTACAGAATCTGGTAATTCATTTGCGAAATCATTATCAGGTCTAATTCCACCACTAACAATCTTAGCAATGCAAAAAGCTGCATTTTTTTGAGCTTGTTTACCTTCTTTACTAAAACCTACATATGTATATCCATCATCATCGCCAATTGAATTACAATCTCCAGTAGTACGATATGCACTATCAATCAAGTATGATGAAATATCACACAATGGATTATTAGTGTCACCCTCTTGGCATTCACTTTCTAAATCAATTCCATTATAGCTTTGAATTGTTTGAATAATTCTATCTTTAACATTAAATGCTTTGGACTGATTAATAGTTAAACACATAAAACCAGCAAAGAGTAATACAAAAACAATTACAATTTGAAATAACCATGTACCCCCTATTGCTTCTCTCATTTAAATACCCCTTTTCTATTAACCTTTCCAAACGCATTTAAAATAAGTATTTTGACCTGGCATATGACAATCAACATCTTGGCAATGCTCAGTCTCACATTTATTACAAATAGCCTTTGAACAATTAGTATTTTGATTAATATTATTCTTAATCATTGGCCAAAAAGTAAAATAGAAAAAGGCAGCTAAGCCTGCTATTGCCACAAGAACGACTACTGACATATTTAATTCCCCAGTTGCCTCTTTCACAATTTTACCTCCTTTTTAATTTGTATTTACATTAGTTCCACTGCAATCAACAGTTTGAGGATTCCCTTCTTTATCCAAAGCTTTACATACAGTTCGCTCTTTGTTACATTGATATGCTGAAGAACATAATGTTTGCCTATCCATATTATTTTTTATAGCTGGCCAAATAAATGAATAAAAGAATGCTGCTATTGCTGCTATTGCTACTACTGTTATTACAGTTATATTTAATTCACCTGTCGCTTCTTTCATGTTAAAACCTTATGATGGAGTTGCAGCATTATGTGTAGAAGAAGTATTTGCTCCACTGCAATCTAAACCAGTAACTTCTTTACCACTAGCGTCTAATGCTTTGCAATTTTTCCAAGCAGAATCACAACCATAAGCAGACGCACATAAAGTTTGACGATTTAAATTATTCTTTATTGCCGGCCAAATAAATGCATAGAAGAATGCTGCTATTGCTGCTATTGCTACTACTGTTATTACAGTTATATTTAATTCACCTGTCGCTTCTTTCATTTTTTTACCTCCTTTATCTATATTTTTATTATAGCTATTTTACTGTAAAATATCAATTATTATTTTTTAATTTAGTGTTTATTTTACACTTTATCAAAAAAGATAACCTAAGGTTATCTACATATTCATCATCATTAATAATGCAAAGATTAATAAAACCATTACTCCTAATCCAGTTGCAATTAACATTTGCATTGTTTTCTTTTCCATTTTCTCTAAACGTTCTTTATATTTTAATTCTCTTGCTTTTTGTTGTAAATTAGAAATTGTTTTAGAAAATGTTAATAATTGTTCTTGTTTATGTTCTTGTCTACCTAATGATAAACGATATAATAAACGCATCATTCTCATTGAATCTCTTACTGGATACATTTTAGCAAAAGTCATATAAGGATTTATTGAACTATCACCAGCATTAACTTCATCAATTAATTGTTGTAATCCTTCTTTAAATATTCCTGGCGCATCATTAATTGATTTACCTAATGCTACTGGAACTGTATAATGTTGAATTAAAATTTCTAAACTTTTTAAGTAATGTGGTAACATTGCATCAATATCATGTAAATGTCTTTTATAATAATTTTTAATGTCCATATAGCCAAGCTTAAATACTAAGAACCCAGCTATAAAACTAAATAAGACTGTAATATATGATAAATTAGATATCATAAAACATAATATTACAACAATCGTAACTAAACCATTTTTAACTCTTTTATTAAAGAGAAAATCAGCATTTGCTCCATCACCATATTTAGCTTTAACATAAAAGTCCCAATCACTTTCTTTTAATTTCATAAAATATACTTCATTATCTGATACAAAACGACTAACACTTATTCTTCCTGTATAATTAAGAACAAATAATATTATAAGCGCTAAGGCAATAATCTCAAAATACATTATTCCACCCCCACATCTTCATAATAGAATCTTTCACCTTTATATAGAAAGAAACAATTTATCCAAATTATACAATGTAATATCAATTGAACATACCACATATCTAATAATTTAAGATATGAATCAGTTCCTAATAAAAACTGCATAGCCATAACTAATAAGAATAAAGCTAAACCAAATGTAATAAATCTTTTATGGAAATCTGCTCTATCAATTTGGTCTCTATAAACCCCTTCAACTAATGAGTCTATATCCATAGACATATTTTCTAAAGCTTCTCCTGAATCTTTAGCCCCTTCTTTAGTTATTTGTAAAAATAATTGATGCATATTTTTAACCATATAATATGGATATTTTTGATTAAAGAATTCTATTGACTCATCTATCGTACCATTTTGATAAGACATATCAATCATAGTTCTCAAATCAGTTAATACAGGATCTTCAATAATTCCTGAATCTCTTACTCCTTCTAATGCTTTAACAAAACTTTGCGTTGTATTAAATTCCATTATAACATTCGTTGTATATGTTTGAATTTGTTCAAATATATATTCCGAATATGCTTTCTGACATCTTAAATAAGCAAGAAATGGAATAAATAAAACCGCAAGTCCAGCATATATTATTGTAACAATTATATTATAAAAATATAAATAAGAAATACCACCAGCTACACCCGCAAATAAAATAACTTGAGTTATATATTGTCTTGGTGTATATTCTTGTCCTAATTCTTTTACTTTTTCTCGAACTTGTTTGAAACTATAAGGAGCATATTTGTTATATACACTTGCAACATTTTTAGCAAAAAAGTTATAAACATTTTCACCATTATTCATATAATATGAAATAGCAAATATAGCAAGTACAATTAATATTACTAATTCAATCATATTCTCCCTTCTTTCTACAATGTTTCTATTTTATTTGAACTAGGTACATTATTTTGATTTTCAATAGTATTTTGAGCTGGAGTAGGATTATTAAATAGATCATCAGGTAATGTTACTCCTGAAATACTTAAATATTCTCTTAAATGTTCAGTAGGATTATTAATCGTAATTTCTCCTGTTAAGGTTTTTTGAAATATGGTATTTACTTGTGGTTTATTTTGTTCATCAACATAAAATTCACAAATTTCCATAATTTCTCTTTGAAATCTTCCTAATTCTTTACTCATATAGCCTTTAACGTATATTCCTATTTGTACATAACGATGAATTGTTGATAAAAACTGTTCAACATCAACATTACTTTCTATTAAGGCAAACATCCGCATTGGAATTAAACTAGCTTTATCTGAGTGAATAGTTGATAAAATGTGATGCCCAGAAGATATTGAGTTACGAACAGCCATAACTGCTTCAGCACTACGAACCTCGGATAGTAATATCCATATCGGATTTTGTCGCATACATGTCACTAATACATCACTATAACTAGCAATATTATTAGTTTTCATAGCAATTATATCACGATGAGGAAATATTCGATCTAAGTGTAATTCCAAAGTATCTTCAATAGTTATTATTTTTTCATTTTCTTTAGTATGAGACGCTAAATATTTAACTAATTCAGTTTTACCTGAACCAGTCTCTCCACTAACAATAATATTAGCATGTCCTTCTACACATTTAAGCAAAAAATCAAGTAAATTTGCCGAAATATATTGTTCATTAATAAGTTTTTCCCGATTCAATCTAATTTTAGCTGGTGTCTTTCTTATTTGACATGCTATACCGTTAGTAGCAATCGAATCATGAACAAAATTTAAACGCAACTCTGCACTTTCAGCATCCAAAAAGGGATGAGCCATATTGAATGTTTTTCCCATAACATTAGCACATTGAAATGCTAATTTCTCTAGCAAAGCATTGTTTATTTCGGGTCTATCTACTTGATATACACCTTTATCTAAAGATTTTAACCACACTTGTCCATTATTACATATTGATATATCGGTAACATTTTCCTCTCTTAAGAATTCATCAATTGGCCCAAAATCTAATTGGGAAAATATTGCATCATTCATGAATTCACCCCAATTCTTTTATTCTTTTTTATTCTTCTTCATCATCTGGAACTTCATTAGTTCCTTCATCTACTGTAAATTCATCTTCTTCATCTTTTTCATTATTACTTGTAGAACTACTTGTAGACATATTTTCATCAGGTATTACTTCTGTCTTAGATAAGATAAAGTTTTTGACATATTCACTAGCAACTTCAGTTTCTCCTGGATTTGCAGTATAGTTTTTATTTCTTGGAACTGGTATTATTTCAACACTATAACCTGATAAATATTGAGCTTTTCTAAGTAATGAATACATATCATCTGGTACAGCAAATAATAAATCAGATGGGGTTCTTTTTTCCGTTGAAGTTTCAAATACTGATTGACCTTGTGAATCACGTACATCTAAAACTTTAATACTACTTATTAAATTAGTATACATTAAACGATTATAATCATTCATTCCTTTAAACCATAAATCAATATAGTTACCAGGAAAAATTGAATTACCATAAGTAGAATGTAAATCAACTGGTAAAGCAAATAAAGTATAACCATCTGGAATATCAACGATTGTACTATCAGGTTGATTTTCAGGTGATACAACAGTCTCAGTATAGAAAAAACTATTTTGAGGAATTGTTGTGCCATACATTACTTCTTTTCCTATTAATTGATTAGCATTTCTAATCATATTACTACTTTTACTAATAACCGCACTAGAAACTTCCATATAACCTATATCATCATTAGTTATAACATGTCTAGATGATAAAGCTGTTTTGGCATATGGAATAGTTGTTGGACTAATAGCATTATTAACACGCCAAGTATAGCCAATATATAAAACTAAAATACCAGCAACAACGCATATAATTGTTACTGTATTTTTATTACTTAAAAACTTTTTTAAATTAGCACTTAAATTTCCCATTTTTATTCCTCCTTAATTCTTTAAACATTAGAATCTAATTCTAGCATCGCATCTACTCTATTTACAATATCAAATGTCTCTGCTCCTGAATTTAATTGATATGTATTACTCTTTGTTGTTACTTGGACACTTGCCTTTGGTGGTGATTCATATATTCCATAAAAATCTACTTGATAGGTATTTAATGATACATTCTCCGCAAATCTTCTTAAAAAATTCTCTACAAATTTCTCTCTATTTATTCTTAATTCTCCACTTTCTCGGTAGTAACCATAGTCGACTGCATCGACCATGGCTGCTTCCGATATCTCTTTTAATATATAATAGTCTTGTGTATTTGTCGCTGATACATTTGAGATTAACATCATTACTACTATTACAAATACTCCTAAAGCTATTAACCAATATCCCCAATATGCTTCTTTCATCTTTCTAGCCTCCTATTTCCATGATGGCCCTATTCCATCTTCTCGACTTAGAACACAATTACCATTTGTAACACAATAGTCTGATTCTTGCCATAAAGTAAACTTAGTAGTTTCTTCTCTTGGAAGATTTGATGTGAAGTACTTACCTGAAGTATCATTTAATAAAGTACTTATACAATTTACACTATATTGTAAACCAGTTTTATCATCAATATATGTTGCACAATTTAATGCATTATTATTTTCACTTCCATTAAGTACAAAGCTTTCAGGCATTGTAGTATTTGAATATGAACCGGCATCTTTATTAAATCCTCTTAAGGCACTTAACTGAGGCCCACTTAAAGTATAAGAATATTCTGGATTTTCATAAATTTTATCTCCGCCTTTTTCTTCATCCTCAATTAGCTGTTTAGTATATTCGGCTTTAACGGTACTCCAATTGTATCCTTTTTCACGACAATCAGGATTATTTGAATCTTGTTCACATTGATTTGGGAATAAACTATTTAATGAAACAGTACGATATTTATAAGTTGTATTAGTTCCATTAAATATACAATTCTTACATGTTTTTTCATCTGTTTTAATTATACAATTATTACCTTCACATGATACATCGCATTCAGGACAGTTATTGACATATGCACACACATATCCACTATCTTGAGTTAAAATACCATTATTTTTATTATATTTAGTACATTTTTTATCTTCAGATAATTTATCATATTCAGTTAAAACGCTCTTAGTAGAACCAACTAATCTTCCTAAAGTATTTGGAGCTTGATTTGACTGACCAATATTATTAAATTTTAAAGTAAATGGGAATGCTCCTTTACCAGTTTTTAACTCAACTGGTAATGCATCATCTGGAAGTCTTGTCCATAAACAGTTGTTATATCCAGGAACATTAGCATTTTCACATACCGCTCCAGATTTAACTGTACCGTATTGATGATAAGTACTAAAGTTTTGGCTTGGTGTATAATTTGCTTCTTTAGTTACAGTTTTTTGAATCCACTTAGCTAAACTTAATTTAAAGGCATTCGAACTACATCCATTATTATTACATGTAACTGATATGGCATTTTTAAATATATTATTAGGCAATGTATCACTATTAGTTACAACTTTTTGACTACTATTTATACAATTATAATGACTATCGGTATCACCTAAACAATACATATTATCAACCGTCGTTTTAACTTCACCTACTCTTGAGAATTTACCAGTACCACCTCCATTATTAAGTTGATCACTATAATCTTGATAAGTAAAGGTTATTTCTGGATCAAAATTCATTTTATTAGTCCATGAAGTACATTGTTGATATGCTGTAACAGAATCAGCAATTTGTTTATCAATTTTTTGGTATTCTTCTAAGAATTTATTTAAGAAACCTTCAATTTCAGTCTTAGATATATCAGCTTCAACTGTATCGGTAGAAGTAGTATTATTTTGATAATTATACATTATATATGACCATCTATAATGTTTTTCTACATTATTTTCATTGCTTGGAATATTTTTAACAGCAGCACTTTCAAGTAAAGTTTTCCATTTATTCCATTCATTCCAATCAGTAGCTAAGTCACGATTTAAATCATTTAACTCATTTTCAAATCCTTCTACATCAATTGGATTATCAGGATTAATTGCTGAACTAATATAACAATTTCTTGTTCCAGATATTTGTGTTGATAATGTAAAGTATCCTCCACTCAATGAATATCTTGCAGTTGGAACATTAAATTTATAATTTTCATCACACCATACTTTACAATATTTATTGTTATTAATTTCAGTTGTAGCTTCATAAGAAGTATTTGTTTGGTCTACTGAATCGATAACACATCTCTTAACTGGATTAACACTTGAATTACATTCAGTTTTTTCTAAATTTACATCACTAATAACACCACTAACACTACTATTTGTATCAAAATCGCTACATGATCCTGGCACTGAAACATTAGCATTACAGTTTGGACATTTTTCTTCATATTCATCACATGCTGGATCATTAGGATTAGATTCACATTTTTCTTTTAATGGTGGACAATAACAATCATCTAAATATTGATCTTCTGTACATTCTTCTCCACCTTTATCAGGTTCTTTTTCTTTACAATAATATTTATGTTCAGGATTTTGATCAGGTGTCTCACAAATATGTAAACATTCTTTATGATACTTATCTTGATCACAAACACTACCGTCTTTACAATAATATGTAGGTTTTCCTTCTTCATCGTAATCAATATCACAAGTATTTACAGTTTTAGGACATTCTGTTGGACATCCTAATGTTGCAACTCTTGAATCTTCTTTCTTAATTATTTCAGAAGATGTTACACCATTTATATTTTGATAATAAATATAATCTCCGGTAAATTCGCCATCTTTTTCTTCACATAAACATTCATTAGTTTTATAATCAACTGGTACTTCAGTTTGGATTATATATGAGCTTACATAATCTTTAACTAATAGCATCTTTTGATGATATGACTGACCAACTGACGGTGTTAATAACATTAAGTAAGCAGCTGGATTTCTTTGATCAACATATGCAGTTGTAACTTTTAAACCGTATTTTTGGTGATCAGTTTTGCTTGATTGTCCATTTGTAGTATCAATTTCAACTACATAACGTCCTTTGTTATCTGATATTTTCTTTTTAGATTTTACTTTACATTTATAGCCAAATTCACATTCAATATCAAATAATTTCCATTTAACACTCTTAGGTGCTTTTCCAGCTTTAGGAGTTACATCAAATTTTAACGTAACTTTAGTTCCTTCAATTTTACGGTTTATTAATACAAATTCCCACTCATCAGTCCATATTGTTCCATTTTCCACTAGTTCCTCATATGTAGTTTTACCATTTTTAATTTTATTCCCATATTTTACAGCACTAGAAGAAATTTCTTGGGCTTTTTTAACATATCTATTACTTTGTCTCCAATAATTAGAATTTTTACGATTATCTTGACCACTAGTATAAATGTATGGATAAGTATGTGAAGTTGTTCCCTTTTTATCTAGTTTTCCAAAATAATATTCTAACCATCTAAAAGTCAAAGTACCCACTACTCTACTTTCAGCGGTTGGATTCTTCTTAATAATCCCATCATTTACCATTTTTTGATATGCATATGTAGCGGCAACATCAAAAGCTTGATTACCACCTTTTTTTTGTGGTGTAATTGTTCTATCGCAATTATGGGCTCCATTGTTAAAATATGATTGCTTTCCTGGTGACATACAGAATGTTTGACCATATGCTGTACTGGTAGATTTTGATAGGTATACATTATAGAAATAAATGGTTTGTCCAGATTCACTATTGTTACCTACGTTTCTTAAGTATAAGGTTTTAGTTGGACATTTTGCCCCATTTCCATTACTAGCTTTTGTAACGTTAAAATAAGTATTAGCAGCATTTGCATTAATACTAAATAAAACAAATAAAATTAAAGTAAATAAAATTTTTTCAATCTTTTTCATTTTTAATTCCCCCCAATATTTTTAATTTCACTGTCTTTTCTTTGTTTGTTTTTAATAATCATTATAATTATTGCTATAATAATTATTGCTATTACAACGATACCTAATGTAAATAATATAAAATTTTGATTGCTTTTATCATCTTCTATTTTAGAATTATCATTATTTGCATTATTAGAGTCTAGGAATATTTCATCTTCATTAATAGGAGATGTAATGTATCTTTGACAATAGTAAGCATTATTATTGTCACATCCTACTTGATCAGCTAGACTATTATACATTGGTGTTGTAACATTAATAGTTCTTAATTCTTGATTACCACATTCAGCAACATCAGAATATACTGTTAAAGTATAATTTCTAATAGTATTTAAATCTGGTACTTCATAAGTTAAAGAACCATTTTGCAAATCTTGATAATGATATTCTTTGTTTATATTATCATCATTGCTTCTAAATACAACAAACACTTTATCTGATACATTATTAATATTTATGAATACTCGATCAATCAAACTGTATTCACTCATCTCTGATATTTCAACATTTTCAGGTTCTATTTCCGGATGTAAATTTCCTTCTGCATCAATAGCTAAAGTTTCCAATGAATAATTCATTGTAATATTAGACGAAGCTGTATTAATTTCAAGTTGCGACTTATTATCGCATTCTGCACTTACTTTGTCAAGTGTAAAAAACAAACTTAATATAAGTAATGCACATAATTTAATTTTTTTCATTTTTCACCAATCCCAATCGTATTTTTATTGTATCAAAAATGATTATCTTTTTCAACAATTCCACGCAAAAATATATGAAAAAATTTTCCGTAAAGGAAAATTTAAACATTAGAATCTAATTCTA
>CANQSC010000014.1 GCA_947626445.1 uncultured Bacilli bacterium | reverse complement strand
TGGGTGAGTTTACTCACTAAATGTGCTTTCAGCACCTAGAACAAGCCACGTAATTTATTGCGTGGTTCTTGACAAAATAATGTAAAGTGATAAAATATACAGCTATCAGGTGGTTTGTGTGAAAGAAATTTATGTTAAATATCATATAGGAGAAAATTCTGTTACTAAAGAATATCCTGTTACTAATCCTATTCCCATTAATAAGCAATTAAATATATCTTTACCATTGATTACTGGGGCTACTATTCATTTGCCAATTGAAAAAGATATTAAAATTTTAGTTGGTAAAGAAATAGATTTAAATCAAATTGCTTTAGATAAACCTAAATTAGAAAAATATGATTTAAATCTTGATGAATTAGCTGATTTATCATTAAAAGGATATAGTAAAGCTTGTTTACTTAATTTTAAAAAATATAATCAAATTATAGTAGGAATTAATAATGAAGATATGATTGTTAATGATTACTATGATTTAAAAAGGATTATTGATGGATTAGCTTTATCATCTAAAAGTGTCTAATACTTTACAAAATTATAAATCATTCTTGACTTATAATAATTTATCTTTTAAAATTAGATTATAGAAATGAGGTTTTTAAATATGTCAAATTTATTATTAATTGGTGTAGAGGTTAATTTTTGTGCAAGTACTGCAAATATATGGCAAATTGTTGGATATGCACTTTTAGTATTTAAAATTGTTATTCCAATTATTTTAATTGTATTTGGAATGATGGATTTAGGAAAGGCTGTTGTCGGAAGCAAAGATGATGATATTAAAAAAGCTGTTAAACAACTTGCAATGCGAGCTATTGCAGCTGTAGTTATTTTCTTTATTCCAACATTAGTAAGTATGATTTTAGGTTTAGTATCTAATTTCCAAAGTTCAGGTGCTAGAGATGACTTTAATGTATGTCGAGCTTGTATAACTGCTCCAAATGGCGGTAATACTGATGAAGATTGTCCTACTTATGCAGAGGGCGCATGGAATGGTGAAGACTATAACGAAGATAATAGATAAGACTTTTGTCTTTCTTTTTTTTTGACTTAATGATACAATTAGGATAAGGTGAAGAAATGAAGAAGTTAAAATATTTATTTTTTATTATATTATTAATTTTCTCAAATGTATTATTGGTTAAGGCTGATTCGAAAAGTGACGCTAATAGTTTAAATTCAATAATAGCTGATGCTATTCAAAACACTGAATGGGAAGCAACAAGTAAAGATAATTCGATGACGGTAAAAATTCCCTTAGATAGTGATGCTAAAAAATTATTTGATAATTTAAATAGTAGTAAAGTATACTTATATAGTTGTAGTTCTAAAGATAATTGTACGGATAAAAATTGGGAATCAAATTATTCAGCAGAAATTTGGTTTAATTTAGAAAAGGAAGATAAATCAGTATATTTGTTAGCTTCAGGAATCAATTCTTATACTTTAGATTCATTTAAAACTTCTTCAACTATTTATTACGACATTGTAACTAAGGATAAAGGTTGGTATGGTTTAGGAAAGAAAAGTTATGAAAAAACTGGTTCATATGCTAATAACAATAATAAAGTTGATAGTAGTGGTAATTTAATTGGTACTATAGCAAATCCACGTACTATATATACTTCGGCAACATTTACTGTTCCACAAAAATCAGCTGATTTTTGGAAATCAAGTCAATGTTATTGGATAAAGTTTGATTATTCTAGTAAATCTTCTAGTAGTTATGCTCGTTATAAAATAACTTCAAATGAAGATGAAATTAGTGAACATACCTTAACTAGAAGAATATTTTATGCTAGTGATGCAGTATATACATTAGCAAACAATATTATTGAAGATAGTGAAATTGATGGTGCTTATGGAATTTCTAATGAAAATAAATATGCTATATGTGATTCAGAAGGAGTTAAGTTTACTTTTAGTTATTATGATGATAAGACATTAAAACTTCCTGAAACTAATAATCCCATACAACAACAAGCTGAATTGCAAAATGGTAAAGATAGTTATGAAGCAGTTTCTGATGAAGAAATAGCTGAAGCAAGAGCTGCTATTAACGGCACTTGGAATCCAAATACATTATGTGCCAATAATAGTTGCAATATTGATATAACTAAATTTTGTACAGATCCTTATGTAGCTCGTACTCTAAAGTTTTTAGGTCTTTTGCTAGCAATAGCTAAAGTTATAGTACCAGCTTTAATAATTGGTCTTGGTTTTGTTGATTTAGCTAAAATTGTAATATCTGGTAAAGTTGACGAAGCTAAAAAACAAGGAATAAATATTATTAAAAGAGTAGTTATTGGTATAGTGATATTTTTAATTCCAACAATTTTAATAACAATTTATAATGTAGCGTATAGTATTGCTAATGATAGTGAAGAAGTGACGGAAGGTGAACTAAATGTTCCTACTAATTTTAAAAATTGTGTAGGATGTATATTAGATGCTAATAATAAAGATGCTTGTATTGTAAATACAAATTAAGAAAGAAGTGAGTTTGATGAAGATTGATTCAGTTGAATTACAGAAAATTGCTGTTAGACAAAGTCAATATCCAGAGACGAATAAACCAGAGTTTTTGCTTGTAGGAAGAAGTAATGTTGGTAAATCTAGTTTTATTAATGCTTTAATAGGTCGTAAAAATTATGCTCGAACATCAAGTAAACCTGGTAAAACTCAAACATTAAATTTTTATTTAATAAATAATGAATTTTATTTAATTGATGTTCCGGGCTATGGATATGCAAATGTTTCAAAAGAAGTTAATAAAAAAATGGGTTTAATGATTGAAGAATATATTAAAAGTAGAGGAAATCTTAGTCATGTATTTTTACTTATTGATTATCGTCATAAACCAACTGAAGATGATGTATTAATGTATAATTATTTACAATATTATAATTTAAATACAACTGTTATTGCGACTAAATATGATAAAGTTGGAGCATCATCTAGAGTTAGTCAAGATAAATTAGTAAAAGAAACTTTAAAGATTGATGATTTTATTCATTTTTCTTCTACTACTAAAAAGGGTAAAGAAGATATTTATAAAATAATTTTAAAAACTTTAGGTAAAAGTGACAAGGAAGAGTAAAATATAAAGATTTTTAATATGTAGTATGTTATAATTAAATAGAATAGGAGCGTGAAGGAATTGAAGAAAATACTATTATTATTGTTTTTATTCTTTTTAATGCCTACAGTTTATGCTTCTAGTTCTATTAAATGTATATATAAAGTTGAAGGATACAATGTGATTTTTAGTGTTAAACAAAATGATGATGGAAAAGGAGAAATTAGAGTAGGAACTGAAAAAATTGGAAAAACGGCAACTAAAAAATTTAACGTAAGTAAAGTTAGCGATTATAGTTATTTTATAAAGAAGACTGGTTTAAAATGCCCGGCTGCTATTTTTAGTAAGACTTCAAATAAAAAAGTTACATTAAGATTTAGTAAACTTAAAAATTATACTAAAAATGAATTATCATTAAATTCAGCAAGTACTGAACAGGAAGAAATACCACCTACTGATTGGGGTAAAGTGGAAGATACTGATTTAGAAACAATTTGTAGTAAACCAGAACTTAGAAAACCTTTGAAGTTTATTGGAACTATTGTAGCTGTTCTTAAAATTGCAATACCTATTTTAATTTTAGTTTTAGGTATTATGGATTTATTTAAAGCTATACCTAGTTCTAAGGATGATCGAATAATGGTTGCTGTTAAATCTATTGGTGTAAGATTTATTGCAGGTATTTTCATTTTCTTTATTCCAGGTATTGTTCAATTATTACTTGACTGGGTAAATGAATGGAGTAACTATCAAAATACTTGGTGTTGCTGTACTCAATGTATTTTAGATTCAGGCAAATGTGATGTTAATTCTTGTAGTAGTGATTCATGTAAAATAGGAGGTATGAATTAATGAAAAAAAATTTAATTTTATTTTTAATTATTTTAGGAATATTTAGCATTAAAAATGTTTATGCTGAAAATTATTATACAAGAACTGATGGTGGAAGGAACATTTATTATTGTCAAGATGATAATTGTAAAACGATTTCTAGTAATTCTAGTGATGTTAAAGATAGTGGTAATGATGTAATTATTGATGGAGAAAAATATTCTTATAAATCTGATATAGCTTCTAATAATAAAACAAGTGATGATAAAGAAGATTCAGATGATGAAGATGATTCTAATTCTTTTGGAGATAATGGGCCATGTAATAGATTAAAATCACCTTTAAAATTTATTGGTTATATTTTATTAATTGTTAAGATTGTTATTCCATTGTTATTAATAATTTTTGGGGTTATTGATTTATTTAAAGCTGTTACTGGTGGTAAAGATGGAGAAATAACTAAATCATTGAAAACTTTTATATTTAGGCTTATTGCTGGTGTTGCTATTTTCTTTATTCCAACAATTATTAGTTTCATCTTTTCATTAGTAGATGGTTTTGATTCAGTTGAATCTGAGTTTAATATATGTCAAAAATGTATATTAAATGTAAGTCAATGTAAATAGTGAAAACAATTGTTTTCACTATTTATTTATGATATACTTTTTTTGTTAGGATGTTAGATATGAAGAAGAAACAATTATTAATATTTATAATTTTATGTTGCATTTTTATAGCTAATCCCGTATTAGCAGATAATTATACTAAAAGTTATTGTGCAGGTTTAAAAGGAACATTAAGAATTATTGGAGAAGCTATAAATATTATCAAATTAGTTGTCCCATTATTGATTATTGGTTTAGCTTGCTTTGATTTATTTAAAGCTGTAACTGCTGGTAAAGATGATCAAATATTTAAATCAGTTAAAACTATTGCAACTAGAGTAGTTTTAGGGGTATTAATCTTTTTTATTCCATCTATTTTAGATTTTGGTTTCGCTTTATTAGATGAATGGACAGATTATGAAACTAGTTATCATGAATGTGCATCTTGTATTTTAAATGTTAAAGAATGCCGTTAGGAGTGTGGCAAAATTGCAAAAGCAAAGATATTTTAATTTTTTTAAAATTATTAGTTTTGTATTCATTATTGGATGCTTTTCTTTTTTTGATTTAAAATTAGCTTTTGCTGTTAATACTTCTACAGCAACTGATAATGAAAAAAGAATTTTATTAGAAGCTGCACATGGTTCTGGATATAATAAAAATGGTTGGGATGAATGTAATCATGCTAGTAATAGTGTTGATGGAAAAACTTATTATGAAAATCTTGAAGCTAGAATTATGATAGATAAAATTGCTGGATATTTAAAACAAGCAAATATACCTTATGAGATAAGTAATGAAATTGTTGGAGATGCTTATTTTAATAATCCTAATGAATGGCAAAGTAATGGTTGTAATCCAAATGGTAATGGATGTTGTGGTTTTAGACAGGGAACTATTGGTAATTATAGTCCAATGTTATATAAACATATTGATTCAATTGGAGCTGATAAATATTTATTTGCTTTTGAACTTCATTTTAATGGTTTTGATGGTAAGCAAAAATATAGTGCTGTAATGCTTGATTCAGTAACTGAACCATATTCTACTAATGGTAGAAAACTTACTAATGCTGTAGATAAAGTTATAGGAACAAGTGGTTCAATGGTATCTAGAGATGTTGATTTATTTGGCGATTTAACTGCTATAAATAATTTGCAAAGTGATAGGGGAATTCCTACATATTATTTAGAAACTTTTTTTATGGATTATACGCCTCATTTAAAAATATATCTTAGTAAAAAGGATGAACTTGCTAAAGAACTTGCTCAAGTTTTAATTGAAATGGCGGGAAGTGATGCTAGATTAAATAATGTTAATTCTGGAGATGATGATGAAGAAGAATGGAGTGGTGGAAGAACTGATGATCCTTTTTCAAATTATCCATTAATAATTAGTAATAATGATTTTACATGTAAAGCTATATTAGTAGATATAAATACTGGTGAATTAAATAATTTAGGAAATTTATTGCAAGATATTTTTAATCTTATTAAAATTTTAGGACCAGTTTTAGCGATTAGTTTATCTTTAACAGAATTTAATAAAGTAGCTACAGCTGTTGATCCAACAGCTGAGCAAAAGAAAGCTATGAAAAGAGTTGCTAAAAGATTAGCGATTGGGCTTATATTATTATTTTTACCATATTTATTAGATTTGCTTCTTCATGTTTTTGGCTTATATGATATAAGTAGTTGTGGTATAGGATAGGTGGATAATGATGAAAAAGATATTGATAATATTATTAATGTTAATTATTTTTCCTAAAGTATCTTATGCTTATGATGTAAATACTAAAGGAATGAGTAATGATATTGCTAGTTTAATTAAAAATTTAGAAAGTAGTTGGCCAACTGGATTAGATGAAGGACGATTAGAAGTAATAAGACAAGCGGGACTAATGATCAATAAAGGTACAGTTTATGGAGGTCATACAGGTATTTGCTATACTAATACACCGCCAAGTTTAGATTGTTCTGCTTATGTTTCTTTAGCCTTTCATCGAGCAGGTGTAACAGAAGTTGAATGTAAGTGGTTTACGGGTAGTTATAATTCTTCTAGTTCCTTTGAAACTATTAATCAATCTGATTTGCGACCAGGGGATATAGGCTTAAATAATTCTACTCAAAGTACTGATAATCATGTAGGTATATATGTTGGTAAAAGAAATGGAAATAACATTTGGTTTCATAGTTCTAGAGTTAATGGCGTATCAGGACCACAGGTAAGAGAAGGTAATGGGAATTTTACCGTTTTTAAAAGATATAAAAAATGGAATGAGGTGCATGTAAGTAGTAGTGCTTCTGAAACTAATACTGGTATTGGGGGAGAATTGGGTGGTAGATTAGATGACCCATATATGGATTTGTCTTTAAATACTTCTGATGATTTTACTTGTGAAAATATATTCTATACAATGTCTAATGGAACAAAGAAAGAGAAAACTTTAAAGAAAATTTTAGATTGGGTATTTAATATGATAGTTATTTTAGCGCCTATAATTGCCATTCTTTTAACAATTATAGATTATGTAAAAATTATTACTAATAATAGTTCTGATGGTTTTAAAAAAGCTAACATAAGAATGATAAAAAGAATGACTATTGCTATTTTGATTGTTTTCTTACCATTTTTATTGCAAACTTTATTTAATATTTTTGGACTTTATGATTTAAGTAATTGTGGTATTTCATAATTTATTGTATAATTAATATATATGTAAATAAATAGATTGGAGGTTTTAGCTTATGTTAATATCTTTTATTGGAACTTGGTTAAACAATATGTTTCATAAAATATTATTATTAATTGATGGCTGTATTTATTGGGCAGTCTCTCAAGTATATCAAATTTTTATAAAATTAGCTGATGCTAGAATTTTCCAAGATGCTTTTTTTAGTAATTTTGCTAAAAGAATATATGCTATTATTGGTGTAGTAATGTTATTTTATTTAGCTTATGCTTTGCTTACTTCTTTAGTAGATCCTGATAAGGCAACTTCAGGTGATAAAAGTTTAACTAAACTTGCTCAAAATATTGTAATATCATTAGTTATGTTAGGTTTTTTGCCAACAATTTTTGATTATGCTTATAAAATACAAGGTATTATTTTTAAGGAAAATGTTATAGGAGCGATTATTTTTGGTACAGGTTCAACTGATTCGAATAGTATAAGCGAATATGGTAATTATATGGCTTATACAGCTATAAATCCATTTTTAAATCCAGGGAACTATAATGTTAGGTTAGCTGATAATTATAGTTGGTTTGATTTGAAAGCTGAATTAATTGAGGATGGTATGTTTACTCTATTACCAATTTTATCTGACTGGGCTATAGAAGATCAAAAAACAATTAGTGAATCTTGGGAGCCTGATGCTGATAATGATGGAGAACCAGAAATTGTTGCTGAAGGGAAAACTGTTTCTTTAGGTTATAAGCCAATTTTGTCAACTGCTTGTGGAGTAGCATTGTTATATATCATATTTTCATTTTGTTTAGATTTAGGTATTAGGATTGTAAAATTTGCTTTTTGCCAGTTAATTGCACCTATTCCAGTTGTTTTAAGAATGATTCCGGGTAAAAAAGGAACATTTGATAAATGGCTTAAATTAACTTTAACGGTTTATTTTGAAGTTTTTATTAGAGTTGGAATTATGTATTTAGTAATTTATTTCTTTAGCGAAATAGCTAATATGGATATGTTTAAATATGCAACTAGTGGAATTCAAGGTTTAGTAGTATTAGTCATTATATTATTGGGCTTACTTGCTTTTGCTAAACAAGCTCCTAAAATGTTAAGTGATATGTTAGGACTTGATTCTGGTAATATTAAGCTTGGAATTAAAGATAAGTTAAAAGCTAGTGGTTTCTTAGGTAATGCTATTGTTAACGGTGCTGGAAAAGTAAGAGGTGCAGTAACTGGTTCTCTTGGTGGTGGAATTGCTGGACTTGCTAATGGAGCACGTGCAGCGGGTTTTGCTTTTGGTTTGGCTAATGGTTGGAAAAATTCTGGTGCTCAATTTGGCAAGCAAAAACAAAATTTATATTCTACGTTGACTGGTGACTATAAAGGTAAAGCTGGTTTATTTGGACGACAATCATGGGGTACAAAAATTTATAATCGCTTAACTGGAACTGCTAAACTGAATGCTGCTAAAAATAATGAAGAACAAATGAAAAGATTTGAAGATCCAATTATTGATGAAAGAGAAAATGAGGCTAGAAGAAGGTATAATCAAATGGTTCGAGAAGCAACTAACAAATTTAGGACTGAACAGGCAGAATTTGAAGATAAAAAAATTGATAAACTTATAGAACTTAATGAAAATTTAAATAAGTTAACTTCTGAATTAAAAAATAATATGAAAGAGTTTAATGATAATAAAATTCAACAACTTAGTGAACTAGAAAGTAAAATTAATCAAAAACGTAATGAATTTGAAGCAGAAAAAAATAGTAAATTACAACAAAAAAATATGGAATTAAGTTACGCACGAGACAATAATGATGTTATAGCTGAAAATAGACTTCAAAAAGAAATTAGTGCTCTTAATCAAACTACATTTGATAATACAGATTTAGCTATTAGTTTAAAAAATGAATTTAATAGAATTGACAGTAATACATTTGATGATAGTGAAATGCAAAAAAATATTAGCAAGATTAGACAGCAAATTGAAAGTATTCAAAATGAAGAGTATCATAATGACGACTTAGAAGAAGTTATGAATTCAAGATTTAGCTTTGATAGAAAAGCAGTAAGACAGTCTATTAGAGATGAATATAAAAATCATGAATATGATAAAGCAAGTATTGAAGCTAGAAGAAATTATACATCTGAAGAAAAGAAATATCATCATCAAGCTCAAGTTAATAAAGCGGTTGGCAATGCTAAAGCTGATGCATCATTTAAATCTAACTTTGAAAAAATGATGAAAGAATATAATATTAGTGGAAATAACAGTGAAAAGAAAAAATAATAGAAATGGGGAATATTAGATGAATAATAACTATTTGATACCAGCAAATACCAAAAAATCAAAATTAATTTTAGGATTTTTTACGGGAATTGATTTAGCAATTTTTGGAATTGGTTGTGCGGTTACACTTATAATGCTAATTATTTTTCAAGGTATGAATTTTACTACCGCTTTAATAGTTATTTTACCAGCTTTGATATCGGGTTTTTTAGTTATCCCTGTTCCAAATTATCATAATGTGTTACAATTAATAACGAATATAGTAACATTTATGATGGGAAGAAAAAGGTATTATTGGAAAGGTTGGTGTATGATGCATGGCAAAGAAGAGTAAAAATGATAAAGAATTACTAAGTAAATGGAGTGAAGATTGGGTTCCAATTAAAAATATTTTAAATGGAATGATTCAGTTAGAAAACGGTGAATATGTTACAGGAGTTAAAGTAGCTCCGCGAAATATTTTTATTTTAGATGCCGGAACTAGAGATAATGCTATTTATCAATTACAAAATTTTTATAATACAATTAATTATGAATTTTGGTTGGTAGTTGCAGATCGTCCTGTTGATATTCAAGTTTACTTATCACAATTACAAATTTTATATAATAATGCTACTAATGCTAATACAAGAAAATTAATAACTCAAGATATTAATAAAGCTAATATGTTTATGTCAGCAGAATATAATGTTGTTGATACTGAGTATTATATTTTGTTTAAAGAAAAGAAAATGGATGTTATTCAAAAACGTTTACATCAAATGATTAGTAATTTAGCTAATTGTGGATTAAATAGTCAACAAACATCTAATAATGATTTAAGAGTTATTTTAGATAATTTCTTTAATGGAGGAGTAATGACCTCTTATAGTGGGATGGTGAGTCCAGAATGAACCTAAAAGCACAGATTGCTCCAAAGGGAGTAGAATTTAAACCAACTGAATTTATGATGAGTGGTAAGTATTGTACCATTTTAACAGTCGTAAGTTTTCCAAAATTTATATCTCAAGGCTATTTAGCAAATTTAACTAATTTATCTGGTATTAAAATTGTTGCTAAACATATCCCTATTGAATTATCAACATTACAAAGAATGATTAATAAAGAAATTGCGGATTTAAAAAGTCGTTATCAAACAGAGAGAGATCGGACTATTCAAGAACGAATTAGACAAGATTATGAATCATTAGAACAATTTATTTCGATGTTAGTGGCTACGCAAGCAAGAATTTTTGACTTTCAATTACATATCTTTATTTCAGCTGATACCAAAGATGAATTAAATGGTAAGAAAATGCAAGTTAGAAATTATTTAGATGCTTTAGGTATGCGTGGGATATCTTTAATGTTTGAACAAGAAAAAGTAATTAAATCAATGTTACCAATTTTTCCTAAACAAGATATTGAAGAACGAGTAGGAGCACCTATTCCATCTGTTACCATTGCGGCAATGTATCCATTTATTTTTGATAGTATTAAAGATCCAGGAAATAGTACTTTATTTGGTGTCGATTTTTCAGGAGGAGTTGTCTTATTTAATCAATTCTTATATCAAATAAAGAAAGAACACAACCGTAATAATGCCAATATGATTATTTTAGGTACTACTGGTTCAGGAAAATCAACTGCTGCTAAATTATTACTTAGAAGTCATATTAGAAATGAATATAAAATTGTCTGTGTTGACCCTGAAGGAGAATTAAAAGATATGGCTACTAATATGGGTGGAGACTTTTTAGACCTTGGTAAAGGTGGCGATTTTGGAATGGTCAATCCTTTAGAAATTGTCATTGATGCTGATGAAGATGAAATAAATCAAGGTTTAGGGTATACGGTTTTAACTAGAACTTTACAACAATTAAAAGCCTTTATGAAATATTATGCACCTGATATTGAAGAAGATGTCTTAACAATGTTTACGGAAGTAGTAACAGATACTTATAAACGTTATAAAATTGATTATGATACGGATTATACTAAATTTACGAGTGAGGATTATCCAACTTTTGATGATGTGTATGCTACAATTAAAGGTCGATTATTATCCATGACAGAGCGTACTCATGAACGAGATGTAATGGAAAGACTTGAACTTAAAGTTAGACCTTTAGTTAAAGAATTACGTTATTATTTTACGGGACATACAACTTTGGATATTAATAGTGATTTTATCGTATTTAATATTAAAGAATTAATGAATGCAGATGAAAATGTAAGAAATGCTTTATTCTTTAACGTTTTAAAATATGCGTGGGGCTTATGTTTAGATCCAAGCGTTAATACAGTTATGTATGTTGATGAAGCTCATGTTCTTTTATCAACTAAAAATGAATTAGGTGCTGAGTTCTTAGCTCAAATTCAAAGACGAAGTCGTAAGTATAATACTGGAACTATCATTGTTACTCAGCAACCAACTGACTTTGCCGCACCTAGTGTTATAACTCATGGTAAAGCTATTTTTGATAATGCTGCTTATTATTTAGTAATGGGCTTAAGAAAACAAGCTATTGATGATTTATCACAATTAATTGATTTAAACGAAAGCGAAAAAGAAAGTATTAAATACTATAATCAAGGTGAAGCTTTATTTGTCTGTGGAAATAGAAGAATGAGAATTAATGTTATAGTCACTCAAGATGAATTAGATTCCTTTGGTTCTGGTGGTGGATTATAGTTTGACATCAAAAGATTTTTTCGTTAAAATACGTTTATAAAGCGATGAAAAAAGAAAAGTAAAAAGATTTTATTTTAAAGAGACTTTGTGGGTGGTGTAAACAAAGAATAATTCTTTTGAAAAGAAGCTTTTGGAGCTAATTGTTATCTTCACATTACGAAGAAAAGAGAAAAAAATAAGGTGGTACCACGAGTTAATTCGTCCTTTGGCATCACCTTTTTATTATTTAAAGGAGGATTTATGAATAAAGAATTAGTAGAAAGATTATTACCGGGATTAACTCATGATATTAACTATTATGAAGAATTATATCCCAAAAGAAATTTAGGTGAAGGAGCTATTGTAACGAGATTTGCTCCAAGTCCAACTGGCTTTGTTCACTTAGGCAATTTATTTATGCTTTCCATAGCAAGAAAAATGGCTAGACAAACTAATGGGATTGTTTATATGCGTATTGAAGATACTGACCAAGAAAGATTAGTAGAAAATGGCATTAGTAAAATTATTGAAGCTGTAAGAGAATTTGGTTTTACTTTTGATGAAGGCCCAATAAATGAAAGTGAAGAAGGAGGAAGTTATGGACCATATATTCAAAGTAAAAGAAAAGAAATATATCAAACTTATGCTAAAGAACTATTACTTAAAGATCTTGCTTATCCAGATTTTACAACTAAAGAAGAGTTAGATATGATTAGAAGTGAACAAGAAAAAAGTAAAAGAAGAATTGGTTATTATGGTAAATGGGCGAGAAGTAGATTTTTGTCTGAAGAAGAAATTATTAAAAAATTAGATGAAGGTAAACCATATATTATTCGATTAAGAAATAATGGTGATTTTAATAATAAAATTGTGGTGATGGATGCGATTAGAGGAAAATTAGAATTACCAGAAGATGATATTGATCAAGTTCTAATTAAAAATGATGGTCTTCCAACTTATCATTTTGCCCATGTTATAGATGACCATTTAATGCATACAACTCATGTTATAAGAGATGATAGTTGGTTAAGTAGTCTTCCTATTCATGTTAATTTATTTAAAATATTAGGATTTGAATTGCCAATCTATGCTCATTTTTCACCATTAAATAAAAAAGATGGTGAGACAATTAGAAAATTATCTAAAAGAAAAGATCCAGAACTTGCAGTAAGTTATTATCATGAAATGGGTATTCCAAGTGAAGCTTTAATGCTTTATTTGGCAACTGTTACTAATTCTAATTTTGAAGAATGGTATTTAGCTCATGAAAATGAAGATATTGATAACTTTACAATGAGTTTTAATAAAGTAGGAATATCTGGAACAATTTTTGATATGGAAAAATTATTAAGTATTTCTAAGAATATTTTAAGTAAAATTTCAGCTTTAGAAATGTATGATAAAACTTTAGAATGGGCTAGAAAATATGATGAAGAATTTGCTCGTATTTTAGAAAAAAATCAAGATTTAGCAGTTAAAACTTTTAATATTGAAAGAAACTCAGTTAAACCTCGTAAAGATTTTGCTATGTTTAGTGAGGTAAAACAAGGAATTTATTATATGTTTGAAGAATTATTTAAAAATGAAAACTATGAATGGCAAAAAATAAACAATATCGAAGAAATTAAGAATATTTTAGATGTTTATATAAATAAATATTATGACCCAAATGATAATGAAGAAGAATGGTTTAATAAAATGAAAGAAATGTGTGATGAATTAGGATATGCTAGTAATATGAAAGAATATAAACAAAATCCTGAAAAGTTTAAAGGTAATGTTGCCGATGTTTCAACAGTAATAAGAGTTGCTTTAACAACTAAATCTAGAACTCCTAATTTATATGATATTATGAAAATTCTAGGATTAGAAACGATTAAAAAACGTTTTGAATTAGTAAATGAATATAGAATTGGTTTCTAGAAAACTAGAAGAATTAAGTAAATCTTCTTTTAGATCTAGTTTTCATTTAAAAGAAAAGGATAAAGCTTATTTAAAAGAAAAAGGTTTTGAAACAATTCTAAGTCATGCTAAGGATTTTATAGCTAATCGCTTAGCATCTCAAAATTCTTTAAATGATGGTAGTCAAACGCCAATGAAGGGACATCCTGTTTTTATTGCCCAGCATGCTACCGCAACATGTTGTAGAAGTTGTTTATATAAGTGGCATCATATATCTAAAAATAAAGAATTAACTAATAAAGAGCAAAATTATATAGTTAGTATAATTATGGCTTGGCTTATAAAAAATATGAACTAGTGCTTTATTGTGAATAATTAAGAACTTTAATTCTGAGAAAGCTAGGAATACCAAGATAGAGTTTTACAACAAGCAATAGTACAAGTATTAACACCTATTTATGAAGAACAGTTTTCAAGTAGTTCTTATGGTTTTAGACCAGGAAGATGTTGTGAACAAGCAGTTATAAAAGCATTAGAACTCTTTAATGACGGATATGTTGGATAGTAGATATTGATTTACAGTCATTCTTTGACGAAGTAAACCAAGATAGGTTAATAGGTATTATAAGGAGAACAGTAAAAGATGGAGATTTAGTATCCTTAATAAGAAAATTCTTGCAAAGTGGAGTAATGGAAAAAGGAGTTATTCAAGAAACTAAAAAGGGAACGTCACAAGGAGGTAACCTAAGCCCTTTATTATCGAACATAATGTTAAATGAACTTGATAAGGAATTAGAGAAAAGAGAACTAAACTTTGTAAGGTATGCAGATGACTGTCTTATAATGGTAAAGTCAGAAAAAGCAGCAAATAGAGTGATGGAAAGTATAACTACATTTATAACCTAGAAAATTAAGTTTAAAAGTAAATGTAGAAAAGAGTAAAGTAGCAAGACCTAATGAAATAAAATACTTAGGTTTTGGATTTTACAAAAAGATTAATCAAAATATATATGGAGACCAAAGCCACATATTAAATCGTCCGAGAAATTTAAAATTAAATTACATGCTATATTAAAGTATGAGTTTAAATGAAAGACTATTTAAATTAAAACAAGTAATATATGGTTGGGTTAATTATTTCAAAATTGCAGATATGAAAGTATTCCTTAAGAAAATAGATGAATGGATAAGAAGAAAGATAGGGAAGATAAAATGAAAAATAATTTAACTATGGAAGAATTAGTCAATATTTGTAAACAATATGGTTTTATATTTCAGGGTAGTGAAATATATGGAGGATTAGCTAATACATGGGATTATGGACCTTTGGGAACAAAATTAAAGAATAATATTAAAGATTCTTGGCGAAATTACTTTATTAGAAAAATTAAAAATGCTTATGAAATAGATGCAGATATTTTAATGAATCCGAAAGTTTGGGAAGCTTCAGGTCACATAGGTTCATTTTCTGATCCATTAGTTGATTGTAAAGAATGTAAAACTAGACATAGAGCAGATAATCTAATTGATAATTGTGATATTAAAGGTCATGCTGATGGAATGAGTAAAGAACAAATGAATGAATACATAAAAAATAATAAAGTACCTTGCCCAAAGTGTGGAAAATCTAATTTTACCGAAATAAGGGATTTTAATTTAATGTTTGAAACTAATCGAGGCTTAATAAAAGTGTGGTTTACTTAAGACCAGAAAATGCTCAAGGAGAATATGTAAACTATTTAAATGTTAAAAGAACAACTAGAAGTTATTTACCGTTTGCAATAGGACAAATCGGAAAAGCTTTTCGAAATGAAATAACACCAGGGAATTTTACTTTTAGAACAATAGAGTTTGAACAAATGGAATATCAAATTTTTTGTAAACCAGGAAATGATAAAGAAATATATGAATATTTTAAAGAATATGCAAAAAAATATTTTATGTCATTAGGCATACCAGAAGATAAGTTAAGATTCCATGACCATGAAAAACTTGCACATTATGCTAAAGAAGCCTGTGATATAGAGTATTTATTTCCATTTGGTTGGGGAGAAATAAATGGTACACATAATAGAACAGATTTTGACTTAACTCAACATCAAAAATTTTCAGGAGAATCAATGTTGTATGTTGACCAAGAATGCAATGAAAAGTATATTCCATACATAATTGAGTCAACAGTTGGAGCAGATAGATTAACCTTAGCAATTTTGTTTAATTCTTATTGCAAGGAAGAATTAGAAAATGGTGATACAAGAGAAGTTATGAAATTTCTTCCAAAATTAGCACCTTATAAAGTGGCCATATTACCACTAATTAAAAAAGTTCATAGTAAAAAAGCCTTAGAATTATATGATTTATTAACAAATTATTTTGATGTTCTTTATGATGATGCTGGATCTATTGAAAAAAGATATAGAAGACAAGATATTTATGGAACTCCATATTGTATAACTATTGATAATGATACTTTAGAAAAAAATACTGTAACAATAAGAGATAGAAATACTATGAAACAAGAAACAATTAAAATTGATGATATTAAGAATTTCATTGAAGATAAAATATAATTAAAAATAGTAGAAATTTTATTAAACATAAAAAATAATTATTAAGAATAAGATTTAATAGGTGATTATATGCCTTATCTTATTCTTTTTTTTAAGGGTTTTATTATTGGGATTGGTAAAATAATACCAGGAGTTTCAGGTTCAGTTTTAGCAGTTAGTATGGGTGTATATGAAAAGTCTTTAGATTATCTAGCTAATTTTAGAAAAAAATTTAAAGAAAGTATTTGTTTTTTAATGCCTTTAGGTTTAGGAATAATTATGGCTATTTTATTATTTAGTAAAATAATTTTGTTTTTTTTAAATAGTTATCCGATGCCAACTTTATGTTTGTTTTTCGGATTATTAATTGGAACTATTCCTAGTGTTATTAAAAAGATTAAATTTAAGTATCAAGATTATTTAGTAATTATTTTAATTATTAGTGTCTTTTTATTGTTAACTAGTAGTATATCTTTACCAACTTTTGAAATAAATTCTAATTTATCTTATTTATGGATTATTATGTTAGGAATGATTGATGCTTTATCAATGATTATACCTGGGTTAAGTGGAACAGCTATTTATTTAATGTTGGGTAGTTATCCATTTATTTTAAATTTGTTTAGTAATCCCGTAGAAAATATCTTAGCTAGTAGTTGTTTTATAATCGGCTTTATTTTAGCTTTTTTATTACTTGCTAAATTATTAAATTATTTATTTAAAAAAGCTAATCATTTAACTTGGCTAGTTATTATATCTTTTATTTTATATTCTTTAATTATGTTTTTAATGGAGATTCCTTTTGTCTTTAATTTGGTAAATATTTTGTTAGCAATTTTTTTTATTTTATTGGGTTTTATCCTAGTTTTAATGACACCATTGGAATAAAACTTGCATTTTGACATATTTTGTACTATAATTTACCTGTGCTATTACAAATAGTACAAAATTGAATTGGGGTGTTTAGAAAATGATTACATTAGATGAACAAAGCAGAATTCCAATATATGAACAAATTATTAATGAAGTTAAAAGAAATGTATTGGAAGGTTTTTTGAAGCCTAAAGATCAAATTCCTAGTATTAGAGAACTAGCAAATACTTTAGGAATTAATCCAAATACGGTTAAAAAAAGTTATACTGCTTTAGAAAATCAAAATATTATTCAAAGTAAAAGTACTAAAGGAACATTTATTACTGCTAAGATTGATCAAATTTTACACGATACAGTAGAAACATGTTATAATAAGATTGATGCTGAAATAGAAACTTTGGAAAATTTAGGTGTTTCCAAGACAGATATTTTAGAAAGAATTAAAGTAGGTGATTAAAATGGTTATTTTATATTATATATGTTTTGCAATAACATTTATTTATGGAATGTATTTTGCGATTACAGGACTATTTGGTTTTAAAAATTATCACAAAAGTATGTTTGGTAGACATAAACCAAAATATAAATTTGGAATTGTTATTGCGGGTCGTAATGAAGAAAAAGTTATTCCAGCTTTAATAAAGAGTTTACAAAAACAAAGATATCCAAGTCGTTTATTTGAAATCTTTGTAGTGCCTAATAACTGTACAGATAATACTGAGAAAGTCGCACGTGAAGCAGGGGCAACAATTATTCATTGTAATGTGCCAGTTAAACAAAAAGGCGATGCCTTAGAAGATACTTTCAAAAAGCTAGTTAAAAGAGATGATTTAGATGCCTTTGTAGTCTTTGATGCCGATAATTTAGTGCATCCAGACTTTTTAGCAAGAATGAATGATGCTTTATGTGAAGGGGTTGAAGTTGCTCAAGCGTTTAGAGATGCTAAAAATATGGGTGATAACTGGTTAACCGGTTCTTATACATTATTCTATTTCATTCAAAATTTCTTCTTTAACCGCGCGAGAATGAATTATTCTGGTTCAGCAGCGATTAATGGTACAGGTTTTATGGTTAAGAAAAATGTTGTAGCAAATGGTTTTCATACAAGAACCATAACTGAAGACTCTGAATTTACTGGTCAATGTGCTTTAAGAGGTATTCAAGTAGCTTTTGTTGAAGAAGCCATTACTTATGATGAGCATCCACAAAGTTTCTGGGCTAGTTGGAAACAACGTAAACGCTGGACAAGTGGTACTTATAGTTGTTTAAGAATTTATGGTTTAGAATTATTAAAACAATTCTTTAAAACTGGTCGAATCGCTTGCTTTGATATGTTTATTATGTATTTATCACCAATTATGGTTATTGTCGGTTTCTTATTGTCAATTGTCTTAATGATCTTTAGTATATGTGGAATTGAGTTATTTGACTTCTTCTCATATTTATATGCTTCAGGATTATTATTCTTTGTAATATTCTATATTATCAATGTGGCAATGAATGTCTTTGTTGTCAAATATAATAAGAAAAGTCCTAAGAATATCTTATCAGGAATTATTTTCTTCTCATTATTCTTAGCAACATGGATTCCAATTAATATTATTTGTTTATTTAAAAAGACTGATAATTGGGAACAAATTAAACACGACCGTGATGTTGATTTAGATAAATTACTAGGATAAGCCTTTTATGGGCTTATTTTTTTAGATATTAATTTTTTGAAAAGGTTTTAAATTTATTTTAAAGAATTTGCAAATCAATTAGTTTTTTTATATAATTAATTTATCAAATAATAGAAATAGAGGTAGAGTATGAAGTTAATTACATCTTGAGTTTTGGAGTGAAAATGAGCAAAGCCTTATAATTACTAGGTTTGCTCATTTTTTGCATCTTGTGTAATAT
>CANQSC010000013.1 GCA_947626445.1 uncultured Bacilli bacterium | reverse complement strand
ATTTCTTTTTTATAATTTTATTATCTTATAAAGTGTTATTTTTTTGGGATTAATCTCCCCACTTATTCTACACTAACGACTGTTAATTTAAAAAAGATACTATAATAATGTAACGAAATTCAAAGCTAAAAATAGCATTTTTAAAATATAAATTATGTAAAATAATATTAATATTAAAAAATGATTTTAACATAATTTATGCTTTTGTTCATTTAATTAATAACTAACCTTATACTTTCCTAAAAATGGAAAAAATGATTAATTCACTTTTTTGAAAATTAATATTAAACAAAATTATTAAATTTATATTTTAAATTTTTAAAAAATTATTTGGTTTTCCAATTTTGCTTAATAAATTGTATATATTAGTATTTTTTACTAATTTTTACAATCAACTTTTTAATAGCTTTATTAATTCATTCAAAAATCGCTTACATTGTTGTTTCTATTCAGTGATCTTGACATTTCTTTGTTAGTACTTTGATTATCATCTATAAATAATTGAGAATATTTTTCTTTATTGTTTAAAATTTCTTCATACTTTTTTTCTTCTAATAATTGTTTTAGTATTTTTAATTCTGATTTTTTTTCTTTTGTTTTTTTAATTTCTTTTTTAGTTTTGTCACTCTCATCTTGTAGCTTTTTTATATTTGCTCCTTTTATATCTATAGCAAAGAATTGCATATAATATGCATCTTGGGTTTTTATAATAGCATCTGTTAATTCTTCTATATTTGCTCCTTTTATGTCTTTAGCAAAATAATATATATATCCGGCATCTTGAGTTTTAATAATAGCATCGGTTAATTTTTCTACATTTGCTCCTTTTATATTTTTAGCAAACAAATATATATATCTAGCATCTTGAGTTTCGATAATACCATCTGTTAATTTTTCTATATTTGCTCCTTTTATATCTATAGCAAACAAATATATATATTCAGCATTTTGAGTTCTTATAATAGCATTTTCTAATTTTTCTACATTTGTGCCTTTTATATTTCTAGCAAAGTAATATATATATTCAGCATCCGGAGTTTCTATAATTGCATTTTCTAATTTTTCTATATTTGCACCTTTTATATCTCTAGCAAAGTAATATATATATTCTGCATTTTTAGTTCCAATAATAGCATCTGTTAATTTTTCGATATTTGATCCTTTAATATCTCTAGCAAAATAATATATAAATCTAGAAGACTTACTATTTATAACTGCTTTCATTCCTGTTTCTTTATCAATAACCCCTAGTTCTACTAATTTTAAAAATCCTTTAAAATCTTCTTGTAAAAATTCTTTAATATCATTCATAAAACTCTTTTTTCCTTTCATTTTGTGTAATATACTATAATAAAATATTTTATTTGTCAATTTTAACAGACTGTTAATTTAAAAAAGATACTATAATAATGTAAATAGCATTTTTAAAATATAAATTATGTAAAATAATATTAATATTAAAAAATGATTTTAACATAATTTTTGCTTTTGTTCATTTAATTAATAACTAACCTTATACTTTCCTAAAGATGAAAAAATGATTATTTTTGAAAATTAATATTAAACAAAATTATTAAATTTATATTTTAAATTTTTAAAAAATTATTTGGTTTCCCAATTTTGCTTAATATTAGTATTTTTTACTAATTTTTACAATCAACTTTTTAATAGCTTTATTAATTCATTCAAAAATATTTCAAGGAAACTTTGTTACCTTATTATTTGCTTACAATGTTGTTTCTTTTCAGTGATCTTGACATTTCTTTGTTAGTACTTTGAGTATCATTTATAAATAATTGAGAATATTTTTCTTTATTATTTAAAATCTCTTCATACTTTTTTTCTTCTAATAATTGTTTTAGTATTTTTAATTCTGATTTTTTTTCTTTTGTCTTTTTAATTTCTTTTTTAATTTTGTCAATCTCATCTTGTATCTTTTTTATATTGGCACCTTTTATATTTTTAACAAAGAAGTACATATAATATACATCTCGGGTTTTTATAATGGCTTCTTCTAATTTTGCAACATTTGCATTTTTTATATCTCTGGCAAAGTCATATATCCCTTCTGCATTTTGGGTTTTTATAATAGCATCTTCTAATTTTTCTATATTTGAGCCTTTTATATTTTTTGCAAAATTATAAATATAATAAAAATTTTTAGATTCAATAATAGCAGCTTCTAATTTTTCTATTTTTGCTCCTTTTATACCTTTGGCAAAGAAATATAACCATTCTGCATCTTGGGTTTCTATAATACAATCTGTTAATTTTTCTATATTTGCTCCTTCTATATCTCTGGCAAAGACATATATCCATCTTGCATCTTGAGTTTTTATAATACAATCTGTTAATTTTTCTATATTTGCTCCTTTTATATTTTTAGCAAAATAATATATATATTTAGGATCCTTGCTATTTATAACTGCTTTCATTCCTGTTTCTTTATCAATAACCCCTAGTTCTACTAATTTTAAAAATCCTTTAAAATCTTCTTGTAAAAATTCTTTAATATCATTCATAAAACTCTTTTTCCTTTCATTTTGGTTTATACTATAATAAAATATTTTATTTGTCAATTTTAACAAACTAATTAAACTAAACTATCTTTTTTCATTAATATCTGCAATAAAATCACTATATATCCCTTTAACCCCATCTTTTAAATATCTTTTAGCTTCAATAATATCATTAACAGTATGAAGATATAAATCTAAATTATAATTATTGACAGCCTTAAGTAAATTGACACTATAAAAGTCTTTATTTAAAACAATCCCTACTAATTTATCTTCACCCCACTCACAAATTTCTTCAAAATGATTAAAATTATATTCCCAATCAACATACATTGTATATAAATAATTATTAAAATGATAAATAGATTCAATAATATTATACATATCTTGATAGTAAAGTTGAATAACAAATCTTTCTAATTCTTTAACTAAATTTAATCTTTTAGCACTTTCTACAAGATCCTTAAATTCTTTAATAATTAAATCTTTTTCAATATATTTAGAATCAGTTATAATCCAAATATCTGGATATATTTTTAATAATAGCAAAACATCTTCTACACTAAGAGGTGTATATTTATCTTTTATTTTATTTTTTAAAAATTCTTTACTACTTGGTATATATTGATAATTATTCCAATCATGAATTAAAACTAATTTATCATCACTAGTTAATTCTAAATCTATCTCAAAAACTCTAAGACCATTTTGATAACCATTTAAAAAAGCTTCTTTACTATTAGTATAAGTTATACCATCAATACCAAACATCGCATGACCAACAATCTTACTTGAAAAAAAATTATTTTCTTTAAAAATATATTCTTCTTTTTTAGGCTCTATTAAATTAATTATCATAATAATAATTATTATTAAACAAATTTTTACTTTCATAAAGAAATTATATGACAATTAAAAAAAACTAGAAATTCTAGTTATTTATTTTTAATTTTAAATATTAGGTATCCACCCATGACAATAGCCGCACACAAAATAATGACTATTACAGCTTTATCATTAGATTCATCATCTACAGGTGTATTTTCTAATTCTTTTACTACATCATAAGGTTCTTCACTATTTTGTAATTCTTCAATTGCCGTTTTAATATCTTCATCATCACTACTAGCATAACCATCAAAAGTTTCTTCACCAACAACTAAGTAAGGATATCCTGATGGAGTAAAATCAAATTCTTTACCAACTTTTTTATAAAAGTTCCAGTTATCTTTATTATCTTTTACTTCATAAACTACAACATTTACTTGATAATCATCAATAATTGAATCAATAAATTGTATTAACTCATTACAATAAGGACACCCATCTCCTCTAAATAAATAGATATTAGGTAAAGATTCATCAAATTCTTTTTTACTTACACAATCTAATCCTTCAATTTCACAAGCTTCTTTTAAGGTTTCAGTTCTTACAGCAGCATTAGCAACACTAAAGACTAGAAAAAAACTTACTATTGTAAATAAAACTTTTTTCATAAACAAACTCCTTCCATAAAAAAATTATATCACACCTTTAACTAAAATAGCTAACATAACAAAATATTTCACAAAAATTTCATAATATATTATAATTATGATTAGAAGGTAACTACATGAACTCTTTTTATCATTTTACAAAAATAGAAAATTTACCTAGTATTTTAAAAAATGGTTTAATCCCTATTAATGAGGAAAACTCAAAATTAGTTGGAGATAGCAGAACAGGAATATGTGCTTCTAAAGAAATTTTAGGAACAGTTATTTTCAGTGCTCGTTTTTGGTATAAAATGATGTATATTTATCATGATAAACAAATCGCTAAAAGTCATTTTAATAATACGGTATTTTTAAAATTTAATACTGATGAATTAAATGATGTTATTATTGAAAACGATTCTCAATATTTCTTTAAAAAAACAATTCCATCAGATATTTTAAACATTTGTTATTTAACTAATCAAGATGGTTTAATAGAAACAGATCGCTTTAAAATAATGCTTTATATGTTAAAAACCATAAATCTTGATATGGATAATATTTTATATAAAGCTTTAATACTTAAAATATATGCTGATCTAAAAGAAGATTTAGCAAATTTTAATGAAAAAGCTTATCAATTAGAAGATATGTCTCTTAATATTTTTCTAAAACAAGAAAACTTCCAAATTTTGAAATAAACAAATTAAGTAATATTCGACTTTTAATTGCTTATCAAAGCATATGTAAAATTAACAATTTAAGTTGCTTTTTTTTCAAATATACTGTATTATATAAGGAAATTTTTGAGTAAAGCAATTTTAGAACGAGGGGGATCATAATGACTTCAAATATAGATTCAAGACAGGCTTTTTTTAACGGTCAAGAATGTTGGAAAAATAATGATTATATAATGGCTAGATATTGGTTTGAAATTTCTTATCATGATGATAATTTTAGAATCGAATCGTTATCTAAACTTATTCAAATTGAAATTAAAGAAGGAAAATATGCTAAAGCAAGAGAAATTTTAAATAATAATCAAGATATAAATAGCCCTGTTCTTAAACAAACATATGGACTATTAGAAACTATAGAAAATAATTTTGAGCAAAGCAAAAAATATTATAGTGAATGTATGCTTACTCCAGATATGCAATATAAATCCCTTCTTGCTTTAGCAAAGCTTTATGTTCAAACTGGCGATTATGAACTAGCAGCCAAAATGTATCAAACCCTTCAATTAAATCCTAGATTCTATATTCAATCCACAATTGGACTAACTTGTTTAAGCATTCTTGAAAAAAAATTTTATGATGCCCAACAATATATTATGAAAATTGATGAAAGGCGTTTAATCCAAAAAAAGAAATGTTATTATAATATTTTTAATGTTTATATAAAATATTTTTTAGGCCAATTAAAATTATCAGATAATATATATGATCCAATAAAAGATTACATGATTTATAGATTATTTGATCAAAGCGATGAAACATTACTATTTCATATCGAAAAACATAAAAATCAATCTGAAAAAGCAACAAAAGGTTGTTTCTTTAAATATACTGATACAAAAAAATTATTGTTAGATGCAAGAAAAATAATTGAAGATATGAATGGAAATCATTTTGAGCTTACAGATATGTATAGATTCAAATTAGACACGCCAATTGGATACAAAGGTGAATTAATTACTAATGATTTATGTGTTGTTACAATTCTTGGAACAAAAGATATAATTACCATGTATCCCGTATCATTGTCAAATGAATTTGATAATGAAAAGTTTTCAACAAGTGAACAATTGAAACTCAAAAGATTACAAGGAGGTATAAAAAGATGATTAATGAAGAAAATTTAAACAAATTATATAGAGGAGTTTTAGATGGCATTGAATTAACAACTAAAGAATTAAATGGATTTGGTTTTAATTCTAAAGATTTAAACGATTTAATTGGACAAGGTAGTATTATTAGAGTTAAAAGAGGATTATATGCCTTAAAATCAGTAAATGAGTTATTTTATTATGGTAAGCAATTAATTGCTCAAAAAGAATATGATAAAGCTACTCAGTGTTTCCAAAAATGTTATGAAATTGATCCAACTCATACAGGAGTATGTTTCCAACTATTTTTAAGATGTATTCAAAATAAAGATTATGATAAGGCTTTTGAATACTTTGACATTTTCTATAATAGCGAAAATGAGTTTTATAATGCTGATAGTAATTTTTATTTATATTTGCTAAGTATTATTACAAAACTTCCAGAAAATCATAGAGAATATGCTAAATTTTTGAAATTTGAGGATTTTAGAGTTGATTTTGATGATAAAAGATATACAAATATTCATTTACAAAATAAGATAAGATTATCTGCTCTAAACCAAAGATTTACTTTAGCCATTAAACAATTAAATGAAGCTATTCAAGAAAAAGGAAATTTAAGTGTTCAAGATATAATAATTAAGACATTACTTAGCCAAGCAATTGAGATTCAAATACAAAATAGAAATAATGTAATTAACTTAATTAAGCAAAAAAAATACGAAGATATAATTGAATTTTATAAAAAAATGGAATCTTCTCATCATCTAAGTATATCAGATAATTATACATTTATTCTTACCAATGAATTACTAAATATTATTCAAACAAAGAACATTCCAGAAAAACAAATATTTAGTACAACAAGTATTTTTGAAGCAATAGATGGTAAAAATTATGAACTTGCTTTGTCTTTAGCCACTGATAGAAATCAAAAATATAGTGTTAACAAAGATGATAATGCTATTTCATTACTTCTTGATGAAATAATTAATAGATGCAAGAAATTAAATAATAATGTTAGTCAAAATCCAAAAATAGTATCTACTAGTGTAGAAACACCAGTTAAGTCTTTTGAAAAGCCCCATAATGTTAAAACTGAAAAACATACTATAATTAATACATCATCGTTTGCAGATATTATTAAATTTTTAATGAGTGGCGATTTAGAAAATTCTTTCAGAACTCTTAGGAGTTATTTAGCAAGTATAAAAAAAATTGATTATGAGTTCTTAATTGTTGATCTTATCAAAATAAGTTTATTAGAGAAAGATATAGCTTTTACAAAACCAATGACAGCATTGACTTTAATTAGTAGAGAAAATTATTCTTTTGATATTTCTACTTATATTCAAGAGTTTTATATTAACTTATCTCAAAATAAATTTGAAGAAGCAAGAATTTATTTTGAGATAGTTTCAAAAGGTAATAAACTAGGACAAGAATGTGTTATAACTGATGGCTTATATCAAGTTTTAGAAGCATCAGAAAGAATGATTGATTATAAGAGAAATAATACTGTATTAAATACCGTAGATGAAGCTTTAGAAAATAGTCAAAAAAGTCCGATAGAAAACTTTCAACAACAAATAAATTATAATGAATCACAAAAACAATCAATAGAAGTAATGCCACCAAAAAAACAAGTAAAAGTTCAATCTAAACCAATTCAAAAAGAAGATATAACGCAGGAAAAAAGAAATTCAGAAAAAGAATTTATGGATAAAAAATATGAAGAATTATTAGATAAAAAAGGTGCTATTTTATTAAAACCTATGGATGATGATAGAATAGATAGAATACTTGAAATGGTTAATAACTATCAAGATATGGTAGCTTTTGTAATAGATGAAGGAAATAAACACCAAGTAGTTTTAAGATATAAACCAACAATTGATGAATATGTTGATGGTAAAAATCTTTTTAATTTAGGAAATCAAGCATATAAAGAAGAAAATTATGATGAATGTATAGCAAATTATTTACAATTACTTCAAATATTTGCTAACCCAAAATCAATAATTTATTCAAAATTAGGACTAGCATATATGAAAAAACGGCAAATTCCTTTAGCAATAGATTATTTAACAATAGCAACTAATCTAGCTAAAAAAGAAAATTCAATTTTTGATTTTACTGAATTGATTGCTGATTTAAAGGGTAATATGCCAAGTGAAGATCGAAAACCTATTTTTAGAATGACTCAAAAAGATTTTGATTATAGTGATGTAAATGATTATTACGGAATCGATAATTTTGATGAAATAAATGCTTTTATTAATGAGTCAGGATTAGATGTAGAAACTGCTTGTGAACAATTAGGATTATCTTTTGAAGAAATTGATATTATCAAACTTATTTATGCCCGAGAATTTTATTTTCAAGAAAAATATGAAAAAGGTGATAAATTTCTTAAATCAGTTGAGAAAAGTAAAAATAAAACCAAAAATACAAAGAAAATTTTTGAAGAAGTAAGAAAAAATAAAAGGTTTTATCATAATCACAAAAGGGAAAATAATATAGAACTAGTTTTAACATTATTGCCTAAAAAATAAGCTCAAAGAAAAGAGCTTTTTTGCATCCAACACTTTCATATACTCCATAACTACATGATTCATCAGTTAATATTTGAAGATTTTTCATATTGTCTTTTTTGGCTAAATCAAATACGTCTAACAATAATTTTTTGCCTATACCTCTTCCCCTATATGATTTATCTAAAATCAACATTGACAATTCTCCATCAAAATAATCTTTCATATTATCAGGAACATAATCATAATTCTTTTCATATTCAATTAAAGCATTAACATCTTTTATTTTTTTACTTTTATATAATTGTTTTTTAACAAAGGTATAAAATTTTTTCTTTAATATATGCTTTTTTGAGTTCCATTTTGAATAATCTGTAAACCCCAACAATTTATCATTTCCCCTATAATAAACAAATTGCTCTGTTTCTTCTAATATTTCTAGTAGGTAAATCCATGCCCATAATCTTCGACTGGCCCCACTTTCAACTTTGCCTAAATCCCACTCATTTCTAATAATTCAAAAGCTCTCTTCATATCATTAAGTTTCATTTTTATCGCCAGTTTTAATATTTATTCATTTACATTGCACCAAAATTTCTAACAAAAAGTCTCAGTTTTAAATCGAAAAATTTACGGTAACACAAGGATATACTAATTACATAAAAAAATCAACACAAATGCTGATTTACAATGTTATTATAAAATGTTTCTATTAGGAAACCCTTGATTTTATAGGGACCTTTTGTATTTTTGGGAACATTTTAATTTTTTTGTGCACATTCTGAGCACATTTTTATATATTTGTTCAAAGACCTATGTCTCGCAAACGCGTATTAAATCTACTACTTTCCACAACAATTTTTATATTTCTTTCCCGAACCACATGCTCAGTACAATCTCATATTATCCTTATTTATGGTATTTATAGTATTATTGTTATTTCTTGAAAATACGGTCAATGGAACATTAATATATATATAGTATTATGAGTATTATTCATATTATCAGTATTCCTAAATGAGGAAAAAATGAGGAAATTTACAACATTCGTTCATCTTTTAATATTATTTTGCAACGCTCTCTATTGCTTGTAACTCAAATCTGTATTTTTGTTTCACATCAGGATATTTGTTGTGATCTACTTCGCTTAAAAACATTTCAAGAGGTCTAATCCAAAGACTACCATCTCCATATAATCTTCTATAAACTACATATTTTTCTTTTGTTTCAGAATGATTTGCTACATCAATTACTAAATAGTAATCCCCTTTAAAATGCTTATAAATCCCATTTATCTTTAAATAATTCATAATAATATACCTCCTCGTATAAAATTTTAATCAAAAAAAATGACTCAATATTATGAGCCATTAAAACCTATTTTTTAAGTATTCATCTTTTCCCTCTCCACTTTGACAAAAGAAATGCAGATAATACCAATAATTACCGTTTTCATCTATGAATGATGGATAAACTCTAAAATAATTTATATCTGGTTGTATTGGTGCTTCTGGGTGTAATTCATTATAGTCTAAAACATAGTCTAATTCTTTATTTTGGATTTCTGTACCACGAGCAAATGCTTCACTTTCAGAAGAAAACTCTTTCTTTCCTCCTGTTATTGATTCATAAAATTTCGTAGTCACTCCATTTTGTGATTGTTGGTTGTTTGTACTATTTGAATTTTGTTCACTTTTCTTGTTCTCTTTTGGTGCTTCTTGTTTAGATTCTTCTTTCGCTTGTGATGAAACATTATTATTTGCCTTATTTTCAGTTTTACTCTTATCTGACTTTTTTTCAGACTTACTTGCCGAAGAAACTTTTTGTTCTTGTGGTTTGGATTCTGATTTTACTTCTTGTTTTTCTTGCTTTTCTTCCTTTTGTTCCTGTTCTAGTATTTCATTGCTTTCGTTTTTTTCAGCAAGATTATTCTTAACATCAGTTTGCAAATCTTCTCCCACTTTATCTTCCACGATTTTTTCGCTAACATTAACTTGTTCTAGTTTTGGTGTTTCTTGCTTACTTGGAATGTTAAAAATAACTCCTCCTGCTATTGAAACTAAAATACTTACCAAGATACATATTTTTTTCATACAAAATCATCCTTTCTTTGTTTGTTGATGTTAGTATAAACTAAAATATTTTATTTTGCATTTGTGTAAATATTTATTTTTTTTCAGTTAGTAATAAATAGTTAGTATAAATACTAGGGGTAGGTTGTAGGAAGGGGTACAATGGAATTATTACTCCCACTATCTTGCTTCCATTGCTTTTTGTTTTTGCAAATGCTTTTCGTAAAAAACAAGAGCATTTACGACATAATCTTCAATTTTTTTGTCTTCAATATTCTTTGGGAGTACACTTCTTATCCTACTCTCATTAAATTTGATTTTGGGAATTTGATTAGGTTTTTCTTGCGATAAAATAGTATCAATTTTATCTTCATCAAGATTTCCCTCGTGACTTAATCTTTTCAAGATAATTGCCTGTGCGTGAGATGGTGTAGCGTCATTATATTCTATACAGTCTAATAAAGAATATTGTTCTTCTTCTTTAAGATAAGAAAGTTCTACTGCTGGTAGAAATGCAATTCGCTTTTCATCTACCATATCTAATAATTCTGGTATTAGTTCAGTTAGTCTGATATATCTTTGAATTTGCCTTGCACTATCTTCTGATGTTTCGGCTAAAATATTATCAGAACGCAACTTTGTGCCAACTTGGCACGAAGTTAAATCATTTCTTTTTCCTTGATGACTTAACGCTTCTAACTTCATTTTATAAGCAAATGCTTTCTCACTTGGTAGTATTTCTTCCCTTTGCATATTACTATCTACCATTATTATAACTGCTTCATCATCTGATAAATCTCTTACAATACAAGGTATAGTTTCTTTGTCTGCTAATTGACTTGCAAACTTTCTTCTATGTCCTGATATCATTTCATATTTACCATTTGATTTTGGTCTAACTAATGCAGGTACTAATACACCATTTTCTACAATGCTATCTTTCATCTTTTCCATTTCTTCATTATCAATAACTTTAAATGGGTGATTTGGGAAGTCATCAATATCATTTAAGTTAATATCAACAACTTTTTCAAGTTTAGCATTATCTCTTTCTTCTTCTGTTGTAAAAAGGTCATCTAATTTTGGTAGTGGCATTTTTGACTCTGTCTTTGCCATCTTCCAACACCTCCTTTGCAAACGAAGAATATGCTTCTGCCACTTTGTTATTCTTATCATAAGTAAATATGCTTTTACCTCTTGAAGTTGATTCAGCAGTTTTTATAGCAAGTGGTATTTGGGTATCATAAACTTTTAAGATACTACCATAATTCTCTTTTATCTCATTTTCTATTTCTTTTGATAAATTAGTTCTTTTATCTACCAAAGTAAGTAAGACACCATCAATTTTTAAATCTGGGTTTATTTGTCTTTTTACTTTTGAAATAGTTTTTAATAATTGAGTCATACCCTTTGCTGCAAAATATTGGCTTTGAACAGGTATTATTACACTATCTGCACTAGCAAGAGCATTTATTGTTATCATTCCCAAACTAGGCATACAATCTAAAATAATATAATCATAGTCTTTTTTAATTTCTGATAAACAATTTCTCATAGTATATTCTCTACTCATAGCATTAACTAATGACATTTCTAATGCTGATAAATCCAAACTAGATGGAATTAAGTCAATATTCTCTTTATGGTGTAATATTGCTTCTTTTGTTTTTAATGGCTCATCATTCATTGACTGTTCCATTAAGTCTGGCAGAGTAATAGGTAGTTTATCTTGTTCATACCAACCTGCATAAGTTGTTAAATCTCCTTGTGGATCAGAGTCAACCAATAATACTTTCTTTCCCTCTTTTGATAATGCTACGCCAAGATTAAAAGCAGTAGTAGTCTTACCAACTCCACCTTTCTGATTCGCAACTGCAATTACTTTGCATTGTGACATCTTCATTTCCTCCTTTCTATATAAATTTAGCCACCTTAAATAAATAAGATGGCTATGTATGGATATAAAAAAAGAACTGACATAATCAGTTCAAAATATGTTTTACCTTATATATTATGATAAATAAGGCATATCTATTGTTTTAGGTATTTCCAAATTATTAGCATAATCTTCAAACTTATCTACGGTGTCTGTTTCCATTTTTTGTGTCACTTTAACATAGATATTATAAGTAGTTTGAATAGTTGAGTGTCCTAATCTTTTTGATACTGCTTTTATATCTGCTCCATTTTCAATTAACCTAGTTGCGTGAGTATCTCTAAAATCGTGGAATCTACTGTTTATACCCAATTCATAATGAATAACTTTAAAAGCATACTTTGGAGAATCCGTACCTAAAAATTGTCCGTTTTCTTTAACAAAAACTAATTGTGCCTCTGGTAGAGATACTCCTAGTTCAAGTTTTGCTTCAACCAATTTTATTTCTTCCCTTTTAGTTATTTCGTTTAATACTTTTTTTTCATAATAACATAAATAAGAATCTCCATAAAATTTTCTATTTTCCTCTTGCTCTTGTTTATATTCTTTTAAAGCATTGATTAAAGTATCTCCAACAGATATTGTTCTTCTACTTTGTGGATTTTTACAATCGCCATAATACCAAATTCCAACAGAATGTCCTTTCGTTATATTTTTTCTTTTTGGTAGTCCAAATTGATTCTTTTTTATTATATTCTTGTTTATTGTTATAGTTTTTTTATCAAAATCTACACAATCCCAAGTTAGTCCATAAACTTCTGATACTCTCATACCTGTATAGTATGCTGTTAAAAAAGCATAATAAATTGAGTGTGTCCCTCTAAATCTATTCAAGATTTTTTCTATTTCTTCTTCTGTAAATATATGTGCAGGATCTTTATTGATTTTGTCTATTCTTGGTGCGTGTACGTGTTCTGCTGGGTTAGTATTTATATAATTTAATGTATAACACGCATACTTTAAAGAGCCTTTTATTACTTTCAAAATACTTGCCATATAATTTTTTGAAAAAGCATATTCAACATATATTTTGTTTATAAACTCTTGCAATAATCTAGTATCAATTGCCATAATTTGTAAAGTCCTATTCTAGGTTTAACGTGATTCTTTATAATGTTTATATAAGATATTGTTGTTGAGTAATGCAAATTAAATGAAGCATAGGTGTCTATCCAATAATCTAAAAAATCAGAATATGACATATTTTCTTTTAATTGCACTTTTGTTCCATTATAATAAAAATCGTTATATGCTTTTGCTCCCTCCTTAAAAGCATCTGACTTTGTCGCAAAACCTGATCTGCTTATCCATTTTCTTGTTCCTTCAACTGTTGCTACTTCAAAACGGTATTCATATACCTTTCCACGTTTTCTTACGCTTACCATAATTATCTCTCCTTCACTAAATTAGTGAACGAAAAAAATGCCAACATTTACGAATGCTGACATTTATATAACTATGTCCACAAAGTTTGTCCACGTAGATTTTCCCTTTATTTATATAGGTTTTTCAAATTCTTGTCCACAAAATTGTTTTTCTGTGGACGAATTGTGGACATTTTGACCACCGTGGACAAATTTCTTGATTTTGCCATTTTTCATAATTCCTTTATTTATAAGGGATTACTATTTTATTTACCACAACAGTTTTTATACTTTTTTCCACTTCCACAAGGACAAGGATCATTTCTACCAATTTTTTGTTCTTTTCTTATTGGCTTTCTACTTTCTTTTTCTTTATGTTCATTCGTATTGCCTTTAATAGTTTGTTTTCTTTCCGTATTTTGTTCAATATTAGCTTTTAATAAGAATTGAGCAATACTTTCATCAATCTTATTTAATAATTGTTCAAAAGTATTATAACCTTCCATTGTATAAGCTTGTAATGGATTAGCTTGAGCATATTGTCTTAAGAAAATACCTTCTTTTAAAGCTTCCATTGCATTTAAATGTTCTACCCATAATGAATCAATAATTCTTAAAGATATAGCTCTTTCAAATTCTTCAAAATTAGGAGCATCTTTAATCTTATCTTCATAATCATTATTTAATTTTTCCGTTAAAAATTCAATAACTTTACCTTCATCTAAATCTTTAATATCCGCAACCTCTAACTTAGAATTCTTCATAAAATTAGTATTCATATATTCAACAATTTCTTTTAAATCATCTTCTGTTAAATATCCTTCAGGTTCAATATGCGCTGTAACTAAATCTTCAATAATATTTCTAAATGTTTCTTTAATACTATCATGAATACTTTCATTATTAATTATTTCATTACGTTGTTCATATATAATTCTTCTTTGTTCATTAACAACATTATCATAATCAAGTAAATTCTTACGCATATCAAAGTTATTACCTTCAACTTTTTTCTGAGCTTGTTCAATAGATTTAGTTAATCTTTTAGAACGAATACTTTGCGTACCAGTCATTCCTAAAGCTTCAATCATTGTTTTAACTCGGTCAGTTCCAAACCTTCTCATTAAATCATCTTCAAAAGATACAAAGAATTGACTAGTTCCAGGATCTCCTTGACGACCAGAACGTCCACGAAGCTGATTATCAATACGACGAGATTCATGACGTTCAGTACCAATTACATATAGTCCCCCTAATTCTTTAACACCTTCACCAAGTTTAATATCGGTACCACGTCCAGCCATATTAGTAGCAATTGTAATAGCTCCTTTTTCTCCAGCTTTAGCAATAATTTCAGCTTCACGAGCTTGATTAGTAGCATTTAATACTTCATGCTTTAAGCCTTCTTTTTTAAGCATTGCACTTAATCTTTCATTATTTTCAACAGAAATTGTACCAACAAGAATAGGTTGTCCAGTTGCATGTATTTCTTTAATTACATTTACAACAGCTTGATATTTACCCTTTTCTCCACTATAAATTAAATCAGGTAAATCTTGTCTAATAACCGGTTTATTAGTTGGAATACAAATAACATACATATTATAAATATTTCTAAATTCTTCTTCTTCAGTCTTAGCAGTACCTGTCATACCAGCTAGTTTATTATACATTCTAAATAAATTTTGGAAAGTAATTGTTGCCATTGTTTGAGTTTCCTCATTAATCTTAACTCTTTCTTTAGCTTCAATAGCTTGATGTAATCCTTCACTATATTGTCTACCATGCATTAAACGTCCTGTAAATGGATCAACAATTATAACTTCACCATTAGTTACAACATAATCAACATCTTTTTTAAACCCAAAATTAGCTTTTAAAGCATTATTAATATGATGGACTAAAACAGAATTACCAAATTCATATAAATTTTCTAAATGAAAATGTTTTTCTAACTTTTCAGCTCCAACTTCCGTAATACTAACATTTTTAGTCTTAGCATCTAAAGTATAATCTTCATCTTCTTTAAAACCTTTAACTGCATCATTAGCTTCTTGATATAAATTTCTCGCATTTTGCTTTCCACCAGAAATAATTAATGGTGTTCTTGCTTCATCAATTAAGATTGAGTCAACTTCATCGACTATACAGAAGTTTAATCCTCTTTGAACACGATCTTCTTTTCTAACAACCATATTATCTCTTAAGTAATCAAAACCTATTTCATTATTAGTAGAATAAGTAATATCACAATTATAAGCAGCTTGTTTTTCCATTGGATTCATTTCTCTTAAATTTAATCCAACAGTTAAGCCTAAAAATCTAAAAACACTACCCATCCATTCAGAGTCACGTTTAGCTAAAAATTCATTAACTGTAACAATATGAACACCTTCACCAGTTAAAGCATTTAAATAAGTTGGCATGGTCTCAGTTAAAGTCTTACCTTCACCAGTTTTCATCTCCGCAATATTACCATAATGAATTGCTAGGCCACCTAATATTTGCACATAATAAGCTTTCTCACCAATAACACGATAAGCAGCTTCCCTTACAACCGCAAAAGCTTCAACTTTAAGATCTTCTAAACTTTCTCCTTTATCTAATCTTTCTCTAAATTCCACTGTTTTATTTTTTAATTCTTCATCACTTAATTTTGCCATTTCAGGCTCTAAAGCCACAATTTGATCAGCAATTTTTTCAAATCTTTTTAATTCTTTATATTCGGAATCAATTAATTTTCTAAATATTCCCATGTTTCTTACCTCCGTAATAAATATTTTACCATAATCTAAAAGAAAAAAGTACTATTTATTTACTTTTTTCTTATTTAGTTTTAACTTAAATTTTTAAAAAGCTAGAACAAGACGAAATCCAACATTAACATCATTTATTCCTATATTGGCATCATCTTCAAAAATTCCTGCTGAAATACCATGTAAGTACATACCACTTCGCTGAACCCATGGAGCTCCTGTATGAATTAACCATCCTTCATCATTATACCAACCACCAACAAATCTTGATTGACTTTTATATTTTATAGACTGAAAAGGACCCATTTCCTTTGAAGCATCTCCTAATTTTCCTCGATAATAAGAAGTATAATTTGTACCATAATCATATTTATCGTAGTATCTTTCATCATCTGGTAAATCTATCCCATCTATAATGCTTGTAATGTCTTGATTGTTACCATTATCTAAATCTGATGTTGGCCATGTTAATATTCCATTAAAACCAGAATTACTTATATAGTTACGACCGGATACTAACTTTCCTGTCTTACCATCACCTGTTGAGTTATCATCTAATCCAGCCATCATATATTCCAAGGCTCCTCCACTCATATCATAGATTCCAGTATAATTATTTGTAGTACTTGCTACAACACTTTCTTTATTAAAATAATTAGTATTATATTCGCCATCTTCTTCTGGTTTTGTTCCTCCATGTTCATTACAAGCATCAGGTGTATCACTACATAATTCATTTGTAGTTGTATATCCTGTTGTTGGTTCGTATCTTGCGGCATAGCCTGTAATAAATGCAGAATTATTATTTATTCTTACACTTGCATGACTTCCATATTGACTATGTTGCAGGTAGGCTACTGCTCCCCATTCCATGTTCTTCATCATATGACTATTTAAGGTTGCTTCATAATGTCTTCCCACAGTATAGGCTTTGGCTACTTGAATATATCGCCATGAATACACATTAGGTTTAATTATAACTTTGTTTGTTGCTTCGATTGCTGCTGCTTCATTTGATGGATTTACTTGAGCTTCTCCAGCATTTCCAGCTCCATCATAGCCTGTTTCAAATTTGCCGACCCATATGCCATTGGTATTAAATGATGTGAAGGCTGGATGCGTTAACATTTGCCCCTTAGTTGTTCCACTTTTTACTGGTTCATCTTTGTTTTCAAATTCAATATTAATTATTTGTTCTTTTTCTTCTTTTGTTCCTAATACCATATCTGACTCTTCAGTAAATATTTCATATCGATATCTTGGAATCCACACAAAATAACTTTCAATATCATTTTCATCTATGGGCTGATTTTTTCCTGGGTCTTCTATTCCATCTCTTAAGATAACCGCATTGGCCCATTGTTGTTCGGCATAGCTATACCACTTTTCTGTTTCATCTGCTCTTGTAACACTTCCATCTTCTTCATTTATATTTATTGGTATTAGTTTTCCATCTAATACTGGATCTGTTCCATTTAGGATACTTTCGGTATATGGCTTTTCTCCTAAGACACTTTCTACTACGATCTTTGATTTATATATACTATTTTCTATTCCATCTTCTTTGGTTACATCTTCATCTATCCATATTCTTAGTTCATATTTCTTTTCTTCACTTGGTTTTAGTTTCCCTCTTTTTATTTGTCTTCCTTCTTTAGCTCCATCTACTGTTAATTGTTCTTTTACTTCATATTCATTTAATAAAGTCCCTACTCCTTTATCTCCTTCTTCACTTAATGCTATTTTAATATATTCACTATTTATTGTTGTTTCACTTAACATTTCTAAACTTATTTTATAATCAGCATATTCTTCACAATTATTTTTGATATTAAATTTATATGGTTTACTATTTAATCCTTCTTCATCTAATATTGGAAACGTATTTTTTAAACTTATATCATCTTCTTCATTTTCAATTGTTACATTTAAGCATGATGTACTTACAACATTCTCTCCTGTTTGTTCTTTTGTTGATATCCACAATGCATAACTTACTCCTATTGCTATTACTAATAATGTTATGATTACTAATATTGCTATTTCTGTTTTTCTTTTTTTATTTTCATATTCTTCTAATCTGTCGAGTAGACGATTTCCATTCTTATCCATAAATTCCTCTCTTTCTAATTTTGTGAGGTAGATATAGAACTATCGCCCCTCACGGAACCGCAATAATCTTTGAATCATTACCAAAGTGGATATGTTATTCTTGGTTTAGCTAAAGGCTCATACTTTAATATAGCAAGCATTTTACTCCATGTTAGTTTTCCTCGTTGACTTCGCCTCGACAACATACGTTTTAATGCTGATACTGTATACAAATATATGGACATTAACCACTTAAAGTTATAACTAATCCCATAATAATTGTAGTATCCTATTAATTTCCTATTTAATGCTTTTATTAAGTCCTTTGTTTCTGTCTTAACATTAACTTTAATAAACTCCTTAATATTCTTCTTCTTTTCCTTAGACTTTTTATCACTTGTTTTATAACCTACTCTATAATAACCACTTCTTCCAGTTGCATTATGAATATTAAAGCCTAGAAAATCAAAGCTATTGTTCTCTGTTGAGTTTCTACCAAACGAAAATATCCTTGTTTTACTTTCTTCAATTTCCAAATCAAACTTTCCTAATCGCTCTTTTAATTCTTCATAGAACCAATTTGCATCCTCTTCATACTCAAAACATGCTACAAAATCATCTGCATATCGTATTAGATGTGCCTCTCCTTTAGACTTTACTTTAATATAAAGCTTAAACCATAAATCTAACACATAATGTAAGTAAACATTTGCTAACGCTGGTGATATTAGTCCCCCTTGTGGTGTTCCTTTTTCACTTTCATAATATTTAAGGTCTTCTATTATTCCAGCTCTTAGAAACCTAACTATGTATCTTATAAAATTCTTATCTTTTATTCTATGTTCTAGGAATTTTACCAACCATTTTTGATTTACATTATCAAAGTAGCCTTTTATGTCTGCCTCTACTATGTAATTTGTTTTCTTCTTCATAATTACTTCGTCTAGTTTCTTAATAGCCATATGACAATCTCTATTTGGTCTAAAACCATAAGAACAATCTAAAAATATTGGTTCATATACTTCTGTAAGTATATCTGCAAAAACTCCTTGGACTATTTTGTCTTCATAGCTAGGTATACCAAGAGGTCTTAACTTACCATTTGATTTTGGTATATAAGTTCTTCTATTTGCTTTTGGTTTGTATGAAAATTGTTTCATATCTTTTAGCAAGTTTTGAATATTTTCTTCTAAATGTTGTTCATAATTTCTTTTGGTAACTTTATCTACTCCTGTTGCTTTATTACCATCTAATTGTCGATGTTTATCAATTAA
>CANQSC010000012.1 GCA_947626445.1 uncultured Bacilli bacterium | reverse complement strand
GCAATTTCTGGTTCTATCATCCAAAATTCCGAAGCATGAACTTTAGTATTAGAATTTTCGGCTCTAAAAGTTGGTCCAAAAGTATATACTTTACTAAAAGCCATCGCAAAAGTTTCAGCTTGTAATTGTCCTGAAACCGTAAGTCCAGCTTTTTTACCAAAAAAGTCATCTTTATAATCAATTTTTTTAACTTTATCTAAAGGTAAAGTTGTAACTTGAAACATTTCCCCTGCTCCTTCACAATCACTTGCTGTTATTATTGGCGCATGAAAATAAACATAACCATTATTTTGAAAATATTCATGAATAGCCATACTAGCAACACTTCTAATTCTAAATATTGCTTGGTATAAATTAGCTCTTGGTCTTAAATAGGCAATACTTCTTAAAAATTCTTTAGTATGTCTTTTAGGTTGCAAAGGATAATCCATTGGACAGTCCCCTAATAAAGTTATTTCTTTAGCAACTAATTCAATTTCTTGATTTTTCCCTTCACTTTTTTTAAGCGTCCCAACGACATTTAAAGAAACACCATTCTTTAAAGAAGTAATTTTATCAAAGTCTTTTAAATCTTTATTATAAACAATTTGTAAATGTTTAAAAGTTGTCCCATCAGAAAAATCAATAAACCCAAATTCTTTTTGAGGGCGATGATTTCTAATCCATCCATTAACCTTAACTTCTTCATTAATTAATTTTTCATAATTATTCCAAATACTCTTTAAATCCATTTTAATCTTTCCTTTCTTAAAAAATAATAAAAACCTAGACTACGTAAGGACGAAAATTTCTTTCCGCGGTGCCACCTTACTTCACCCAGGCTCTTTCTTTTTTTATCACATAAAATGCGTTCTTAAGATTTATGAAAGTTGTCATTCAAAAAGATTTCTTAAAAGCATTTTCACCAACTAGCTTTTCTCTTATCTAAGAAATGTCTTTTTTACTTTTCTTTCCTTAAGAAGTTATTAATATTTTAAGACTATTTTATACTTTAGTCAATAAAAACATACATTTTACTTTTACACTTATCTGTAAACATAATTACTTATTTTGACAGTAAAACATCATAATATTGTATAATTATTAACAGGTGAGTATTATGAGAAAAACATTAAAAATCGTATGTATTATTATTTCAGCTTTAATAGTTTTATTATGTTCCACAACAAATATTTTAACATCAAGTACTGGAGGGGTATCTCTAACTTTATTTGAAAGCTTTTACGTTTATTTAGTTTTAATATCTATATCTTTATATTTAATTTTTAAAGGTAAAAAAGCTAATATCTTTTTAATAATTTCTTTACTAACTTATTTGTATACTTATTACTTAGCTAATCAAATGGTTAATATCTTAACCGATATTAAAATTACTTTTGAACCAACTTATTATATTTATTTAAGTTCATCTATATTGATTATTATATCTTTATTTTTAAATGAACCAAAACCTCAAAATAATAATTTACCAGAAAATAATTTAAACTTAGACAAAAATGATTTTATCTTTACTAATTTTGTAATGGGTATTAAAGAATTACCATTTAATACCGTAATTTTATTAATAAATGATACTTTAAAAAATAGTATTAATCTTAATTATAGTCTAGATAATGTTAATGAAAAAACAATTGAATTATCTAAAAATACTATTAAAAATATTACCTATACTAAAAAAGTAAAATTAACAAATGTTTCTAAAACAACTGAAGATCGCCAAACTAAAAGTATGTTATTATCAGTAGCGATGTTTGGAGGTCATCCTATTATGCAAATGCTTGGTGCTCAAGAATTTAATAGTTTATTTGATTCTGTATCTAATAATTATGATAAAGTAAAATGTGATAATTATTATGAAATAATATTAGAAACTGCTTTAAATAACGAAGATGTTAAATTAGTTTTTAACTCAGATAGTAATCCTGAAATCTTTATTAATAAAATTATTAATTCTTTAAAAAAATAGAACGCTCATCAGTTCTATTTTTTCTTATTGCTTTTTAATAAATCTCTAATTTCTTGTAATAGTACTACTTCATCACTTAAAACAGCTTCTTCTTCTACTTTTTCTTCTTCTTTCTTACGATGAGATAATTTATTAATCATTTTAATAACGGTAAAAATACAAAAAGCAATAATTAAGAAATCAACTACATTTTGAATGAATATTCCATAGCTAATAACTGCATTACCAATCTTAATTGTTAAATTAGAAAAATCATGTCCTCCAATTATAACACCAACAATTGGCATGATAATATTATCTACTAAACTAGAAACAATTTTACCAAATGCACTACCAATGACAACACCAATAGCCATGTCTAAAACATTTCCTTTAGCAATAAATTCTTTGAATTCTTTAACAAAATTTTTCATCTTCTACTCCTCCTCACTTATGGCTTATTATATCCCATCCTAAATCTTTTTTAAAGAGAAAAATGACAAAAGCATGCAAATAACTTAATAAAAAGATGGGATGATAGAAAATAGTTTTAATAAATAGATTTTTTGATATCTTTAAATTAGGTTCTTTTAAGAGTAATATAAACGTCATTAAAACCGTTAAAAAATATAAAATAAGTAAAGAAATAATAATATTTTTAGTAAAGCCGATTAAGATAAAAAAGGAACCGCCAACAAATAAAATCCCAGGAATAATTCCTAAAGCAAATTCAAAATTAGACCTTTTATTAACTTTTCTTTTAAAAGAATTAATAAATAAAGTTATGATATTTTTAAACCAATTAGTCATATATCCTTTAATCCAACGACTCCTCTGTTTAATACTTACTTTATAATTATTTGGTTGGGTATCATAAAAGATTGCTTTAGGATTATAAGTTGTCGCTATTTCATTTAAAACGGCATAAATAGAACACTCATAATCTTCTGTTAAACTATGAAAAGGAAAGGTATGCCATTTTCTAATTAAATTACCATGAAGATAAAAGCCTGTCCCAGAAAATAACATGTTACTTAAATGCTTCCTACAATTTAAATTACGATATTCATTTACTAACAAAAAAGTTAACCAAGCACTAACGCTTATCTCATTATCTATATTTTTTAAAGCTCGGTACCCCGTAGCTATTGTATATCCTTCTTTATATTTATATATCATTTGTTTAATAAAATCTTTATCTAAAACATTATCAGCATCAAAAATAAAATATAAATCATAATACTTCTTTTTCTTATCTAAATCTTCAATTAATTCTTTTAAAGCATAACCTTTAGTTTTTAAATCTAATTGTTTTCTTACAAAAACATTAACCCCATATTCTTTAGCTATTTTAACCGTTTTATCATTATTACTTTCAACAATAATATAAATATTTTCTTTTTTTACTGGATAAGTTTGTTTAAAAATTGATTTTAATAAATCTTCTATTACATTTGCTTCATTTCTAGTGGGAATTAAAATGGCTAAATCAGGTTTCTTTTTAATATCAGTTTCTAAATTATAATGACTATTTTTACCTAATAATATTTTTATTACTTCTAAAATTACCCATATTAAAAGCAAATATATTCCTATTCTTAAAAAGATATTCATCTTTTAACCTCAATAACTTTCATATTGGTATAACTTTTCTTTAAAACATCATCACTAAAATAATTATCAAAAAATTTACCAACAAATGTTACAGCAGGATAGCCATTTTGTCTAAATGATTGTCTAATTACGGCTCCCCAAGATATCGTAAAATCAAATGCTAATAAAACAATTAAAATATTAGTTAAGATTTTACCAAATTTCTTTGGAAAACTCTCAACAATATTAGAGATAGTTGGATAAAAAAATTTAACTAAAACTAAAGCTAATAAACCCCATACTATAGCAAAAGGAATTGTTGTCCGACCATTAATATTTAATATTTCATTACTATAATCCCAAGATACCGTACCTAAGAAGGTTTCTTGTAAAAAACTAATTAAATATTCAAAACTTCCCCCTAATAAAGCTCCTTCTAAAAGAATTTGCCAATCTTTCTTTTTCTTTCTACCAATTATTCCAATCATGATAATAGCTCCAAAGCCATAAACAGGACTTATTGGCCCCCAAATAACCCCTCTTCTTAATTGCCAGACTAATTCATGAGTGAAATGATAATGCATAAATAAGTTTAATAATTCTTCATAATAAGCTCCAAAAACACAACCAAATAAAAAGATCCAAAAAAATTTATAAAAACATCTTCCACTAGCAAATTTGGTATTTTCTTTAGTATTTTCCATATCTTTCACTTCCACATTATAATAATCTTATCACAAAAAGCTCATAAAAAAAAGATGCATTTGCATCTAAAAGCCATGGCCTCCGCCACCGCCACCACCAAAGCCACCGCCTGAGGAAAATCCTCCCCCAAAACCGCCACCACTAGCTCCAGTAGCATTTCTTGTCGCGGCGACATTAGCTGTATTAATTGAAGAATTAATAGCATGATTAATATGATGAGCAATATGAATATCGTTATAAGAATAATACATTCCATAATTTGCATAAACATCAGAATATTCACTTATTTTAGTATTCATAGATTCTTCAACTTCGTCAGCTAATCCAAAAACGGTTGCATAAACTAAATATCTTTCCCATAAAACAATCTGTGGTAATTCTTTGGTATCAAATGTTCCAAAATCTTTCAAAAAGTTTTTGAAAGCATTCCATCTAACATAATCTTCATTACCTTTTTTAGTTCTTTTCTTAATCATTAAAGAATATATTAAATAAATCATACTAATTGGAAAAATAGCATAACCTAAAATAAAATCAACATGATAATAATAAACAATAAAACTAATTAAAAGGGCGACTAACAAAATTAAGATCCCACTTACAATTGGAATACCATTTTTTTCATAAAAGTTTTGTCTTTCTCCGTCTTTTCTAGCACAATTTAACCAATTAGAATATTTTGATTGAAAAGTACTATAGGAATTTTTAGCATAATTATCTAATTCTTTAGAAGTAAATTGATTGTCTTTACCAACTGTTTCAAATAGAAAGTCTAATAAAACATTTTCCGTTTCATTAACATTCTCGCGATTTAATAAAGTAAATTGATAATCTTTACTTTTAGCGTTTGTTGGTATTTCATCAACTTTAATATTTTTCTTATATATTAAATTCATAATTGATGCCGACATCGCATTAGAAGTAATACTTCCCTTCATTAAGTAATCAACTACTTCAACATTATAATCATCAATAAATTCGCGATTATATTTATTAGTAAAATCACTTTTATATTCTTTATCATAACGAATATACACATATATCCACCAAGCTATTAAAAATAGGATAAAAATGATACTTACAACAACTACAATATTATAAATCATTTTAGCAAATTTAATTTGTTCTAAAGTTGCTTCAGCTCTTTTAGTTTCAACTTCTAAAATTTTATCTAAGGCTACTTCATTACTTTTATTTAAAGTACTAGAATTAGTAATTAAATTTTTATCAAATGTCATTCTAATATCAACAGGACTATTTTTGTCTAAAGATTTCATAGTTGCCAAAATACTTTCATTATCAATTTTATTAATATTTCCGGTTATATCACCATGCGCCCAAAAGCGAAATAAATTGGAATTATCTTCATTTGGTAAATGAACTTTTATTTGTAAATTATTAATTTTATCTTCAAAACCATCACCAATAAAAGTCCAATAAAGTTCAGCAACATCTTCATGCATTACCACCGCACTAGAAATAGTATAAGAAATTAAGTATGCCACACTTTCATTTTTACCTTCATAATACATTTTAAAACTTTTACCATCACTTATACTACTTTCAACATAATCCCCATCTTTAGCATCACTATCATAATAAACTTTAGTTAAGGGTTTAAAAACTTCATTAAAAGTATTAAAAGATACTTCATCTTCTTGTTTTTTAGCAAATATTTTAACATTCGTAAGACCTTTAGCATTATAAATAGCATTATCACTATAACTATTAGAATTACTACTTAATTTACTATTTTTATACATTATATCTCTAATATAACCATGAAATTCTCCATCTAAAACAATTAATTCTTTAATATTTAAATCGCCATTTTCTAAAACATTGGCATCAATTAAATAATCAGTTATATCATAATCTACATATGCTTTAGAATTAGTCATAAATAAAAATAATAAAATAAAAACATAAATAACTTTCTTCATATATTCTCCTAAAAAATTAAGCTTACCTATCGTAAGCTTAAAATTCAACTTTAACATTTTCTCTTTCAGCTTCGTTAGCTTCAAAAAATGCTTCTTTTGTAAACTTAAACAGACTAGCTACAATATTACTTGGAACCATTTGAACTTTATTATTATAAGTTAAAACAGTATCATTATAAAATTGACGAGCCATAGCAATTTTATTTTCTGTATCTTGTAACTCACTTTGTAATTGTAAGAAATTAGTATTAGCTTTTAAATCTGGATAACTTTCCGCTAAAGCAAATAATTTAGACATTGCATTAGTTAAGACATTATTAGCATCCATTTTTTCAGTTGGTGTAACGGCTGATGTATAAGTATTACGAGCTTTAATAACCGCTTCTAAAGTTTCACTTTCATGTTTAGCATAACCTTTAACAGTATTAACTAAATTGGGAATTAAATCAAATCTTCTTTTTAATTGAACATCAATTTGACTCCATTGATCTTTAACCCGATTTCTTAATGTAATTAATGAATTATAAGTACTAACAACAAATAAAACTAATAATACTAATACTACAATAACAATAATTAACCATATTGGCATACTTTATTCCTCCTTATAGATTTATCTTAGCATAAAACAAATCATTTTTCAATTACAACCATACCCCATAAGTAATAGCTGCCATAGCAAGTAATAATCCTACGACATAGAAAGCTTTAACAATATCAGTTTCCCTCCAACCTAATTGTTCAAAATGATGATGTAGAGGTGCCATTTTAAATACTTTACGATGAAATTTTCGAATAGCAATAATTTGAATCATACTAGATAATGTTTCAACTACAAAAACCCCACCAATTAAGACAAGAGATAATTCGTGTCTAGTCACAATTGCAATCGTAGCCATTGCCCCACCGAGAGCAAGACTTCCTAAATCACCCATAAAGACTTTAGCTGGATAAGAATTAAATAGTAAAAAGCCCAATAAAGCCCCAACTAAGATGAAGCAAAAAATTGCAACTTCTTGATAGCCTTCCATCCAACCAGTATTCCATGAAATAATACCAAAAGCCAAAAAGGCAATAATACAAAGACCACCACACAAACCATCAAGCCCATCGGTTATATTAACCGCATTACTACTTCCCACTAAAACAAGTAAAATAAATAAACCAAACGTCCAACCTAAAGGTAAACTAATACCTAAAGAAGTAATAACTAATTCTGGTTTACCACCATTAACCATAAAAATATAAAAGAAGACTAAAGCAATAACCATTTGTAGTAAAAATTTTGAAGATATGCGAAGTCCCACATTATTGTTATAACGAACCTTTAACCAATCATCAATAAATCCTAACAAAGCATAACTTAAAAAGACAAAGACCACAATAATTAAATTATGACTTAAAGTTATACTACCTCTTAAATATAACAAGACTAAAGTAATTAATACCGGAACAATAAAAATTATCCCGCCCATTGTTGGAATTCCTTCTTTAGCTAAATGTCTTTTACCTAAAGTTTTACTTACATGTTGCCGAAAATTAATTTTTTTCAAAAAAGGAATAAAAATTAACCCACAAATAATCGCAAAAATAAAACCTAACATCATTGCTAAAGCGGATTTTGCAAGTATTAACATAATACATCTCACCTCATATCTAAATTATACACTACTTTTACAAAAATTTAAAAGAAAACATCAAATTGACAGTTAATAGACATTATCCCAGTAATAATTTGACAGTACCATTTTCTTTAATGTAACTATCCGCACTTGGTGATTGATATAATATTTTATCACCTTCACCGCTATATTCAATTTGAAAACCTTTTAATGTTTTTTTAGCATCACTAACACTCATACCCACTACATTTGGTAAGACGACATATTTTTGATCTAACCACCGATATTCTTTAGTCATCCCGTCTTTGCTTTCTTTAAAGCCAAAGATATTAATGGCGGTTTCTAAAACATTTTTAGCAATTGGAGCAGAGACCGTCCCACCATATTGAGTAATACCAAGAGGATGGTCAATCGCAACATAAACAACAATTTCCGGGTCATCTGCTGGCATAAAACCCATAAATGAAACAATATAATTGCCACTCATATAATGACCATCTTCCACTTTTTGGGCAGTTCCTGTTTTACCTCCTACTCGGTAATTTTCAATATAAGCATTTCTTCCCGAACCATTAGCTACCACACTTTCTAGGGCATATCTAACCATTTTAGAAGATTCATCACTAATAACTTTTCTTCTAAATATTGGTTCATTAGCTTTAATAATCGAATTTGTTTCCGGTTCTAACATTTCTTTAACTAAATATGGTTGATATAAATTACCACCATTAATCGCTGCTGAAACAGCCGTTACTTGCTGGATAGGCGTCACCGAAATACCTTGGCCAAAACTTGTTGTTGCAAGTTCCACTGGTCCCATATTACTAGGCTTAAACAAAATTCCATTACTTTCGCCATTCAAATCAATTCCCGTTTTTGTCCCAAAACCAAAATTAGTAATATAACCCATTAATTTATCAACCCCAAGTTTTTGTCCAAGCGAGACAAAACCGGGGTTGCTTGGTGTTCACACAGCAACACTTTAAGGTAGAAGAATTCCTTGCACAAGCAAGGTTTTTAGAACTCAAACTTTTTAATGAGTTATTTTCATTCATATCTAAATCTATATCAATATTTGGAATATTAAAATCATAAAACACTTTTAATTTTATATGTTTTCTATCACCATTAACTTTTTCAACTTCTACTCTCTCAACTAATAGATTAATTAAATATGCTAGATTTTCTTTAATATCTAATTTATTATTCAAACAATTTTCAATATTTTCAAATTTCTTTTTTAACTTTTCTTCTTCTTGAGTATTTTGCGAATGTTCATCAAGTTGTTTTTTTAAATTAAACAATTCCACATTAAACTTATCATTTCTTTTTTTAAATTCAAAATCATCTATAATACCTTTAATACTTAAATCTAATAGTTTATCTTTTTGCTTTTCAATATTTGTTATTTGGCTATCAATATCTTCAATATCAATATCAATATTATGTGTTTCTATTATATTTTTATATTCATTTAACACTAATGATATATATTGCTTTTTATTTTTTATAAAATCACTAAATAAATCAATAAATATTTTATCTAAATATGATTCTTTAATATTTGGAGATGCACATTTTGACACTCCATCAGTTTTATAAGTTTTACAAGCCCAGACTGGATTATTAGCTCGATTAGAACCACCATTTCTAATAAATACTGCTCCACAATCTTTACAATATAATTTACAAGAATATTTATATTTTTTAAGATGTTCCTCAGTATTTAAAATATGTCTTGATGGTAATTTTTTCCTTTTTTCGTGTAATAAATTGGCTTTATCCCATAATTCTTCTGATACTAAGGCAGGAATTCTTTCATCTTTGTATATTATTTGTTTTTCTTTAGGAACTTTCTTTTTTTTATGAGTTTTATAATCTTCAACTTCGGTAAGTCTTGCTGTATAGTATCCTTTATATCTAGGATTTGTCAAGAATTTTGCTAAAGTTGTTTGGGAATAAGGTTGTCCTTTTGAATTAAGGTAACCTTGTTTTGCAAGTTCTTCACCGATTTTTTTAAGTCCAATACTACCACTTGCATAAGTAGTAAATAAATATTCAATTATTGGAGCTTCTTTTGGATTTATTTCATATCTTCCATTTTTTTTAAAATAACCTGTTAAATTACCACCAATTAATTTACCATCTTTAATCATCCTATTTACTCCAAATTTAACTCTTTCAGATAATTTTCTAACTTCATCTTGAGCTAAGCTAGACATAATAGTTAATCTAAATTCAGCATCTTCTTGAATTGTATTTAAATTATCAGATAAAAAATATACAATAACCCCATTCTTAAGCAAATATTCTGTATATTTAATACTATCAACCGTATTTCTTGAAAATCTTGATATTTCCTTTGTAAGTATTAAATCTAACTTACCTAACGTAGCATCTTCTATCATTTTTAAAAATGAATCTCTTTTTTTTACTTGCGTACCAGAAATACCCTCATCAATATAACCACGAACTAAGCTCCAATTTTTATTTTCATTAATCATTTCCTCAAAGTAATTTTGCTGATTTTCAAGCGAATTTAATTGATCATCCTTATCAGTAGAAACACGAGCATAGTAGCCAACTCTTAAATTCATATCATAAATTGTTTTTCCCTTTCGCAAGTTTTCTCTAGCTTTTTTTACATCCATAATACCACATTCCTTTCTATGTTCCTAAAATCCAAGATAACTTAGGTTGCTTGGATGTTACCTCCATTACTAGATTTTGTCAAATCATTAGAATATTCATTTTTAATTTTGGTAAGTCTTGATAAAAGAGATTGTTCCATTATTTTAAATGTCTTTAAATCTATAACTTTTTCATCATATAGTTCTTTATTTACAATTAATCTAAATTCTAACCACTTATATTCAAAAGGCAAATGCTTGGTACTAAACTTAACTTCTATATCGTCAGTTTCATACATTAAAAAAGCCCTCCATTTTCATTAAATATTATGAAAACTATTTTAAAAAAAGAACAATAATTAAAACTAGGCATTATTGCTCTTCTCCTGTTCTAAAGTTAAGTCTTGTACTAAGGGATTTTTTAGATGAATTTCAATAGTAGATTTTGTATTATTACCATTATCTATTTCTAAATGATATACTTCCTTATTTATTTTACCTTTTATGAATGTTAATTCCTTAGTATTTAGTGGCATAGATAATTCAAAACTAGCATAAGTTCTATTATTATTTTCTTTAAATTCAAATAAAGATATTTTTTCTTTTAATTGTTCTTGCACTATTTCAACAATATTTTTTAATTTTTCTTTTTCTTGTTTTCTAAATAAGTCATATTCTAATAGTTCATCTTTTGCAATAGACTTATCAATTTTATTTTTATAAAGTCTATCATATTTAGTTTTAATATCTTCTACTGTAAAATACGTATAACTTAAATCAACTAATGGAATTATAATTCTTGCCAATTCACCACTAGAATAACAAGATAGTTTTTTATAAATAACAGTATCCCTAAAAATCGGATAACCTATATTTGGAAATATGATTGTTTTATAATGAAGATTTTTAACTTCATCTGGGGTAAGTAAATCTCTAGCAATTAAGGAAGTAGATTTATTGCCATTGTAATTAGTTAAACTAACTGACTGACTAATTGAACTAGATTCTATTGTTTTTTTACCTAGTCTTTTACTAATTGCCTCAGCAGTATCCATTGTATTAGTTTTAAGATAAACAAGTCCAGAGTTATCAAGAATAATTTGAGCTACTTCTTTACCATAAACATTATCTAATTGACTTAATGATTGAATAAATAAATGGTATCTTAATCCACGAGATCTAGCAACACTTATAATTGATTCTATACTTGGTTCAACTAATGGTGGACAATTTGAAAATTCATCACAAATCCAATCTATCTCAATAGGACATTTTTTAGATTCATTGCTATTAGCTAGTTTCACTAATTCCTTATATAATAATCCTAAAATAATTGTAACTAATGTATAATAAATTTTATCTTCATCTGGAACAATTACAAATAAAGCAGACTTTTCTTTACCTAAAATATCAAAGTCAAAATCTGATTTACTAGTAACATTAGCAACATTGACATCATCAAATATTGCCATTTTTTCTGAAAATACACTAGTAATTGATTTATAAGTATTTTCACTAGATGATAAAATTGGAATTAAGCTGTCTTTAGATTTAGTACCATAAGGCTTTTGTTCTATATATAATTTAAATTTTTTAGAATTTTTTTCATCCATAGTAGAGTTTTGAAATTTCCGAATGGAAGTCATAGTTATTTGTTCACGATTTATTTTACCATCTTTATATTCTTCTAAGAAAAAACCTATCAAACCCTCAAGTAAATTTTTAGCACTATTGTTCCAAAATGGATCTTTGCCTTGCGTCTTATCATAGGTTATCATTGATGCTAAAGATGTAATTAATCTATTTGTTTCAGCATAACTAGAAATAGATTTATTTTGAAAATCTAACTTTTCTTTTTCAGTTGTAGCAGAATTAAATAGTTTTTCATAATCAATATGCTTTTCATATTCACATATAATTGGTTCTAAAATATTAATATGATTAGATAATTCTGGATGTCTAAAGTCTATTGTTAAAACTTTATAACCTTTATCATATAACATTTTAGATGTAGTATGATATATTTCACCTTTAGGATCTGTTACAAATATACTTCTTGGTCTTTTAGCATTAGCGATAAAAGTTATCATAGGAATAACACAAGTTACACTTTTACCAGAACCACTAGATCCTAAATATACATAATGTGGAGTTTCCTTATCAAACCATATATGCTTAATTTTTTTATCATAATAAACGGGAAATCCAACATCGTGAATATTTGATATTTTTTCTTTAACAAAATTTTTATTTATTTCTGATAATGTAGAAAATCTTGCCGATCCATATTCATTATTATTTTTAATTTTATGTTTTGCAATTATTGGCTCAATATAAATAAAACAAATAATAAATAAAGTTATAATTAACAATAAAATAATAAGGAGCAAACTCATAAGTTGCCCCTCACTAAATTATTGTTATAAATCATAATCCTCCTTAGAATCTTTTTCTTTTTCTGGTTCATAATATAAATCAATAAACATATCAAAATCTATTTTAGATAAATCCAAATTAATTTCTTTATTTCCATAGTATTGTTTAATATTTAAAACTGTATCAGTCTTAAAACTAAACTCTTTAGATGAACTTAAAATTGTTTGTAAATCCTCATATTTTTCTTCTATTTTATTCATAGTCATAATTCCTTTCATTTTCCTTATCTAAAATTTCTTTTCTAGCAAGTTCTAATCCGTGTTTTAAAGTTGGATTTTCCATTACTTGATCATAAGTCAATTCTAAAGCATTTAAGGTATCTTCTAATTCGTGAGTATAACCATACTCATGATTTTCAAGTTCATATAAAAACATATCTTTAATATAACCCTCACCAGTTTTATCTTGTTCTATTAAATCTTTTTCTTCTTTTCTAATTTCAGTCCACATTTTGTTATATTCTTCTAAATCACTTTTTCTAATAAATCCTCCACCACCAATAGAATATATCTTATCAGTATCATTTTCATCTAAACCCCATTTTTCCATCATATCTTTAAATTGCTTATTACTAAAAGCAAAACCTAATGGAAAATCATTGACTCTTTTTTGATGTTTATTTTTTATTTCTTCATATTTATTCATTAATATCCTCCTCCTTAACAACTTCAGATATTCTTTTTAAAGCAATATCATAATATTTTTTATTTATTTCAAATCCTATATAATTTCTATTTTCTAAAATACACGCAACTGCTGTAGTACCACTACCCAAAAAACAATCTAAAACTATATCGTCTTCTTTTGAACTATTTCTTATTAATTTTCTAATTAATTCTAATGGTTTTATAGTTGGATGACTATATATTTTTTTATCTGCAACATTTATTTTAGAAATATAAACACTTTTAGCATCTTCATAATTTTTTGGTTTACAATAGCCACCCTTACGAAAATATAAGCAATATTCTTTATCACTCATATATTTATTGCTGTATAATGGCATCGGATTACTTTTATTCCATATAACAACTTCTAATTTACATTTTAATTGAAGATTAAAATATTTAATATACATAGGTATCTGTCTAGCATTACACCAAATATAAATATTTATATTTTTCATAACTCTTACTAATTCATCTAAAATTTTAATATCAAAACTATTTGTTAAATTATTATCAATTAGTTCTTTTTCTAATTTCATCATATCTTTAACAATTTTACCATTACCTTTTTTGCCACCAGATGTACAAATGTCGTATGGTGGATCTATTAAAACTAAATCAATAGAATTATCAGGTATCTTTTTAATTCCTGCTAAACAATCCTCATTATATATTTTATTTACCTCCACTAACTAGTTTCCCTTTCATTTAAAAAAATGGGAATTATATCCCATATTTGTCTAGTTACATATTCATAAACAATATTCAGTATCATATATATTTTTTCTTGTTTCAATAAATTTTCTATTTTATTTATAAACATCATCCTCCTTATCTAAATTTATTGTAAAAAAAACAAATCACATAATTAGATTTGCATTAAATTAGTTATTATTTTACTTACACAAAAATAAAAATAGTCCTTTACTAGTAACTATTTTCATTTTTACCAATTCATCTATTAAAAAGTGAAGTGGAATGCATAATAAAGCAAAATGGTTTAATAGTGATAAAAAATACATTTATCACTATTACATCATACCATTTTTTCGACAAAATTTGCAACTACTTTGAATAAGAATTTTCATTTTGAAACAATTTACTAAATTCTTTTTGAGCTTCTTCCATTTCATCATTAATATTTTTTATTGCTCTTTCAATTTCATTTTTATTTCTAAATTTTTGTTTTGGATTACTATTAGAAAGATAATTTTTAAGTATATCTTTTCTAGTTTGTTTTTTATTTTTAAGATAATGCTTTAGTATTATTTCTTGTATAATATCATTTTCTTTAATTTTGCTAGAAGTCTTAGATTCCTTTTTATAATTATAATTAGCATAATTAACAATAGCATTATATATATAATTATCTACATATTTGTTTTTTGAATCAATTAATGAAGTATCTACATCTATATTTTTGATATTATTATCTTCATTAATCTTATAAAAATAAGAATTAATTTTATTTAATGATTCTTTAAAATTAGCATATTCTAATTTAAAGTTAGAGTTAGAAGTTGAAAAAATATAATTTTTAATTTCTTTTGTAAGATTAATAATTTCCTTATTTTTAATCGAACCATATTTAATTTTTGTATCTTTATCAAGTCTTTCTTTATAAAGTAATTGTCCTAATCTTAATATTTTTTCTTCAAGCAATAAATCTTTTTTATTACTTAAAAGGTAATTTTTTTCTTTAGGATTAAAATACTTTTTTAATTCTTCTATATCTTTATTTGTTTCTTTAAGTAAAGGGGTATAGATTTTCTCTTTTTCAATAGTATGAATGACTTGATTCTTTAAAAAATCTATTTCAACTTTAGTTAATTCTCCAGTTCTTCTATAACCAACTTTATTTTTAGAATAGATATAGTTAGGTTGCTTTTCCATAAATGAAAAATGAAAATGTAAATTATCTGTATCAGTATGAAGTGCTAACTGATAAAACATTTTTTTAGGATCTTTAAATCCACATTTTTTAAAAAACTTAGGTAATATGTTAGTAGCAAGTTCCTGCTCTAGCTTATGAATATCAATATTATCATTAATATAATCATTATTAAAAGATAATACACCTTGCCACAGATTAGAATTTTCTAAATACTTAACTGATAACTTTTTTCTTTTTTCAACTTCTGATTCACTTGCAAACTTTCCATTTTCCATAACTAAATTCATAGTTTTATCTTTAGTAAGTTTACCAGTATAATAATCATACATAGACATTGCTCGTTTTTCTTCATTAGTATAGTAATCATACATATCTTTAACCCTTTTAATAGTTTTAGTATGATTTTGATATTTACTATCTGGATTATTAAGTGCTAAAGTAAAGATAGAATTAAATATTACTCTAGGACTTTTAGTCATTTAAATAAGTATTCCTAATTCTTTTATTAAATTCATTCAACGATTTACTTTTTTTAGGATTTGTAACATTTTCAAAATCCATATCTGAATATATTTGTTCTTCTAATAGATAAATAACTTTTTGCTTTTTTATAATATATTCAATGCCTTTATCCAATTTATTAATTCTATCTAAAATATCATTTCCATTTAAAGCAGATACACATAAATTACATACAGCCTTTGAAAAAGATATATTATTACAGCTAGCATAATCTTTTATACGAGCATATTCTTCATTAGAAAAATATATATGCTTATCTGTTTTCATCAAAATTTATTTCCTTTAATCTTTTTAAAACATAATCTAACAGTTGCATTTTAAAAGAATCATATACTACATCATTATTATCTGTAACTTTAGTAATACTTTGATAATATTCATTTTCTGGTAAAAAATATCTAATACCAAATTTTATATAATTATCCACCCATTCTTTAATTCTTCGTTGTGGTAATTTTTTATGAAGTATATTTACATCAAAACCACCACGAGCGAAAATTTCTTTAGCAGTTAATTCTGGCATATCGTGTTTCATCATAATAGTCCATAATTTAAAAACAGGATCATATTCAATTTCTCGCTTATATTTTATATTTCTGACAAAGACACATTGTTTTAATTTTTTAATTTCATCATCAGTATATAAACGAACTTTCATTAATAATTTAACTCCTTATTATTATCCTTATCAAAGTATTTTATTCTATTGATTATATCATCGTTGAAAGCATCATCATCTAAAATATCAGCAGACATTTCTTTAATATCCTTTAAGTCCATTTCTACTCCCATACTTCTAGCAGTAGAATCTATCTTTTTATCTACTTCATTAAGTAAATTTTCCCAATAAAAAATCATATTTAAATTCATATTTTTATCTTCTTTTTCTACTTCTAAATCAAGTACACATTCACTTGCTTCTATATCATTAATTATCGAATCTATATTTTCTAAAACATACTTTTGTGTATCTTCATCAAAGTCTTTTAAATATGTATCAAGGCAAACAATGTAATTAGCATTGTTTACATCTTCCATTTGACTTGCTTGATCCATACCATAATTTATTATATCATTTGCAATTAATTTATTTATTGACAGTTTCATTATCATAACCTCCTTTTAACATATCAATATAGCCCATTTCTAAAAGTTGTATCATCATTTTTGAAATATGAATACCATAGAATCGAGCCATTAATTTAATCCTATTAAATAGGTCAATAGGTAACCAAAAATCAAATCTTCGCATTTTACCTCCTTACATAGATAGGATGAAAAGCCCCTAAATATTGACAATATATAAAAAAGCAGGATAAGAAACTTACACATTAATACTAAACTATTCCTTATTACATAAGGGTTTAGTATTGTGTAAGACTGATTTTGCACTTGCAAAATTCATCCTACTTCATAGGTTGATTTAAAGGATAATACCTTTTTTATTCCTTATATTTAGGGGCTTTATTTTTTGGGCTTTTCATCCTAATATTTAATTTTTTTAATTTTTATAGGATGGTTGGAAATTATCATTATCTGGTAACATTGGTGGTTTAAAATCACCATTTGAGTTATCTAAATCATAATTAAAATCTACTAAACTCATACCATCAATAACTTGTCCATCCAAATATACTTGGTAATGTAAATGATTACCAGTTGAATAACCAGTAGTGCCAACTCCAGCAATTACTTGTCCTTTTGAAACAGAATCACCAACTTTTACTTTAGAACTATTTGGAAATAGATGACCATAAAAAACGATATATTTTAAGTCATTTACTTCACAACTTATTTTAATATTATTACCAGCTTGTGTATCATTTGTATCAATTTTGTTTTCACTATATGGAAAAGATACACTTTCTACTTTTCCGTCACAAGTAGCATAAACTGGTGTTTTTTCTGAGTTGGCAATATCCCAAGCCTTATGAACATTTGCTTCACCATAAACTACTCTTTCTTCCATAAAAAAACTAGTTATAGTTGAACTAGAAAAATCTATTGGTGGGGAAAAAGGCTTTGCTTGTTCTTCATCAATTTGCCCACTAGAAGAAATATTTTCAGCTTTGCAAACATCCAAAACTTTATATTTTTGAATTGAACAAACTTCACTTATTGGAATTAATTTTTTAGTTTCTTTATCTATGTTATCAGTATATATTTCATCAAAAGTTAAAGTGTTATCTGCTAAATAAAAATATAAAATTCTTTCTAAAGATACATAACCATTTTTGGCTTTAATATTTTTATTAGCAACCTTAATATATTCATCTGCATACTCACTATTATTTTCAATATATCCATCAGTAATATTTGCTCCAAAAAAATTCATTATCATTAAGACTGGCATTAAAATTATAAGTGCAATTACTACTAGACCTACAGTAGATCCTAAAAGAATAGATAGTATTTTTTTCTTCATTACATATCCATTTCTTTATCATTTTCTTTTTCTAGTATTTTTGAGTAGTAATTAAGTTTTATTAGTAAATTATTAGCAGTTTTAAAGTTATTTAGAATATCATTATTTGATAAATCGTTTTCACTAGCATAATAATTAATATCATTACATAAACTTTCAATTAAAACATCGACTCTAGAAATGGTTGATAAACTTTCTTTCATATCATTAAAAGCTTGATCATCATTTTCGTAATTATCATTATATTCATAAGAATCAACATTTTTAACATATTGTACTAGTTCATTTGAAAGTTCATCAATATAACTATTATTATCAAAAGTTGGTTGATCAATTATATTATATTTTATTAAATCATTTTCTAAATCATTTAGCTCAATATTATCATAATCTTTTGAAATAGTATCAGCATATTTCCAATGTCCATCTTCATACAAATATAAATATTCTTGATCTGATAAAGAAACATTTTTAATTAAACTTTCTAAATCTTTATCTATTTCAAAATTTAATTTTTCACCACGATCACGATGATAAGCAACACATACATCATCTAATGGATGTTCAAAATTATGTTGTTTTAGAATATCTGGAAAAATATATTCTTTTAAACTTGATAAATCACCTAAAGACATTAATAATTCTACTTTAAAAGGATTTTGATAATTATCATACAACATTTTACCATTTCCAGATAAACCACCATCGTGAAAACAAGATATAGATTTATACGTATTATCTTTTTGCTTCATAGCAATTCTTGACCTTACTGCCATTAATTTTCACCCATCATTTTTCTTTCTAATTCAGTAGCGCGAATCCAAACTCTAAGCCTATTTTTATTATCCACATTAAGTAGGAATTCACCTTGTTTAGCCGAAAGTAAAAATGCTTTCTGAGTATCAGTTAAAGGATTGTTCTTGAATAATTCTAGGTAAGCAAGTAAATCATCTTCCTTTAACATACCTATCATAGTGTATTGACAGTTATTAAAAATTGCAGTGGCGTGTCTTAATACACTAGCATTACCAACAAAATCTTTAACACTTTGGGTACTAACAATTAAATTAGTAGAATATTTACGAACTCTACGAGCAAGCTGTCCAAAATTTTTTAATACTTCATTATTTTTTTCATCTATAAATAAATGAAATTCATCAACTACAATGCTAATATGTTTTTTCTTATCAGATTTTTCATTTTGAATTTTATTAGCAACAATACTATTATTAAGATAAGTAAGTAAATTTAAAACTTGAGTATTTATTAATCTTTGATTTCCACTATACAATAATTCTTGCAAATTAAATGCAATTAAATCATTGGATAAATCTATATTTGTATGTCCATCAAATAAAAATGAATCAGTACCAGTTAAAAATCTTGAAACAAGAACTTCTAATTGATCTATTAGTTTCTTTTTCTCATTACTTTCTAATTGCTTTTTATATACTGGCAAATACTCATATAATTCACTAAAAATTGGATAGTCAGTAGGGCTTAAACTTTCTAATGTATTAATAGAAGTATTTTTAAATATACCTTTGGTATTATATAAAGATTCTACTACTGCTAATAGCATAACAAGTTCTTTTTCAGTTATACTTTCAAATGCAGTTTTAAAGAACGCTTCTAAAAATCCTAAATGCTTAGCTAAAGGACAATCTGTTTCTCTTGTTTCCTTATCTTCATCATCACTTGGAATATATCTTATTTGTAATGGATTTATGATTCCACCCTTTTTAGAATAAAGATCTATATATTCACCACCATTAGCATCAACTAATTTTTTATACTCGTTTTCAGCATCCCAAATAAATATTTTAGTACCACGAGCAAATTCGTTAATAATCATTTTTTTCATAGTAAAACTTTTTCCACCACCAGTAGATGAAACTATAGCTAAATTATGTGAAGTTCTTTGATTATTTAAAGTAAATGGATCAAAAAATATAGGTAATGAAGTGTGTAAATCAACACCTAGCATATATCCTTTTGAATCATTAAAATAAGTTTTTGTAAAAGGAAACCCAGCACTTAAAGTTAAAGTCGGTAAATAGATGGAATAATCATTTAAAGAAATTGAAGTAATATCAAAATTTTGCCAACATTCCATTTGTCTTAATTTAGGAATATCAAGTTTAATTTGATACCTATCTACTATTCTTTTTAATTCTCTAAAAATATTTTCTCTTTCTTTTCTAGTTCCACTAATAATAAGAATTAAAGCTACTTCTTTAATCTTTTCATCACCATTTTTTATTTCTAACATTAATTGTTGAAAGTTTTCTTTTTGAGTATCTAATTCAGTTGCATCACTTAATTTTCTAGTAGTATTACGGTCACTAAGCAAAAATTGATATTGGGAATTTACCCATCGAATTAACTCATCTTGACTGATAGCATCTTTGATACTTATACAAGCATTAACATCTGGTACATTAAAAATTTCCTCAAAAAATAATTCATCAACAAATGGTGGAATATTTTTAATAGTAACCATCTGTATATCATTATCATCTACTTTTAACATATTTGTTTTTTCTTGTAAATTAAGTGGCGAAATTAAAGACGCTAAATCACTCCATATTAGATCGTCAAGTGATTTAGGATTCATATATAAATTAGTTAAAAATTTATATATTTCTAATCTATTATTAATAATTTTCATATTTATTCTAGGTGTAATATTAGAAATAACATCTTCTATTTCATCAAGTTGTTTTTCCAAAATATTTAAATCTTTAGCAATTACTACTAAATAATAAACACTAGAAACAGTATAATGATTATCTTCTAATTCTTCTATTAATCTTTTGCTTTCTTCAAGTAAATTATACTTTTTATCATCATTTTCATAATAATTAATTAACTCACTTAAATTTATTTTATTATTATTTAAATTAATTTTTTGATCTAATTTATAGCATTTTAAGTTAAGACCTTTAATCTGATAAAAACTTTTCAAAGCATAAAAAAAGTTTTCTTTTTCCGATTTACTAGTTAAAGATAAATCTATTGCCTTAACTTCAATTAAAGAGGCAACTTCTCCAGTTTTTAATTCTATTAACCCATCATCTGCAACTGATTTAACATTTGAAAATATTTGCGAATTTTTAATTCTTTTTTTCATTTGCTTTTTAATTACAAATTTAGGATTTTCTTTCTCAAGTTTTTTCTTTTGATTTTCTAAAACTTTTTCTTTGTTTGTTTTTTTCCTTTCAGGGAATAACCCGATATTATCACCATCACTTTCATTTTAAATATTTTGTTAATTGTTTTAATTTATTTTCTTTAATATCTTCATTAAAGTAACAATAATTTTTATTTTTAAAAATATATTCTAATAAAAGAATCATAATTTTATACATACGATTCTTTTTAGACATATTAATAGGAATAAGTAAAAAGGCACAGATAGAAAGGAAAACCAATGCTTGAATTTTTAAATTAGTGAAAGCAAATAACACTAAAAATATTATAAGCATTGGAAGTCCTATATATAAATCTGTCATTTCTATATATTTTCCTAAAGTTTTTTTAATACTTTTAATTGTTATATACAAACTACTATCACATCCTTGTCCTATATCTATTACGATACATATTTCTTTGTGGCATTATAGATCTTACTGCCTCATCCATATTTTCACGACCACGATTTCGCAAATTTTTACCTATATTAGATGGTGTAGAAGTTTTAACATGACTTCCAAATTTTTCAATAGTATTTCCTATTCCTCCACCAACTTTACTTGCAATAGAATTATTTACAGATGAGCTATTATTTTTTATGCTACTTCCAAATTTAGAAATTACATTACCTGCTTTATTTACTAATTTGTTACCACCTAGTCTACCAACTGTGGATATTCCTGCTCCTAAACCAAAAGCACTTACTCCAGTTATAGCACTACTACCAATATGAGTTGCACTTGACATAGTATGACCATAACTCATCAAACTCATAAGTTGTTCACGACCAGAATTTGCTGAAACATTAGCTCCAATAAATCTATTAATAACTTGACTTCCAGTAAGTAAGAATGTGCCACAACCAATAAACATTAATGATTTTAAAGCCATATCTTTGATAATAGAATCAGTAAAGAATGTTGTACTATTAATTGATTGCATTACTATTACAGTAATACCTATAATAAGCATAACAACTGCACTTTGCAAAATTAATGACACCAACTGTTCTATAACAGCAGATCTTCTTTGTTTATTTCCAAGTGATGTAGCAAACACAATAGGACTTATAATAAATAAAAATAAAAATTCTATTTGCCTACGAGCTAGCATCATACCACTAAAAAATAAAGCATATAGAAAGAAACCACCAACAATAATTGCCATTAACCAATTAATGTTATATTTATAGTCTTTCTCATCTGGTAATATCCAACGACTAGAAGTAACATACTTATCGTTAAACATTCTTTTTTTAGTAAAATTGTCATTTTTAAGATTTTCAACTATATCTTCATTTTTAAATTCATCACTATTTTTATAACCATCAGAATAGGTAATATACATACCAAGCATAGAATCAGATAATGTTGTTCCATTATTAGTAAATATAGATGAAGTATAACCACTAAGTTTCATAGAAAAATTATTTGCTTGTGAAAATAAGAATACACTCATTAACACAAGCACCACACATTTTATAATTTCCATAACTATTTGATTAATAGATAGTCCATCTTCTGGCTCTAGTATTTTCATAACAAATTTCCATACCACAAATAAAGCTAGTAATGTTATTGCTATAGCAATTATTCCCGTATGAAAATTAGAAAATATAGAGTTTTCAGAAACATTATCAACTATATCATATAAATTAAGTTCTTTTATTATATTAAATAAAGTATCAATTAAATTATATATAAAATCTATAACTGCCCAACCTAATCTTCTTAAAAGATCTAAAGCACCTAGCACATAAACCTCCTAGAATAAACTAATAATTAAGTTTACTAAAGAAATAGCTAAAATAATTCCTACAATACCAAACATAGTTTGGATAATTCTTTGTTTTACGTGTTGCTTTCTATCAACGTCTGCAACTGCATACATTATAAAACCAACAACTAAAGAAACACCTGCCATTGCTATACCAATTCGTAAACACCAGTCAGTGACAGTTTTGATGGCACTTAATATTGAATCAATGTTATAATTGCCACCATCTAATTTAGAAATCGCTAGTAAATTAATAGAGTTCCCTATATTAGAAAGGAACTTACCCATTAATTTAAGCAATATACATTCTCCTTACATAAATAATAGTTTTCATTTATCATTCCTCCTTTAATAAATAAAAAGCAAATAATTATTATGAAAACAACTATTTGCTTTAATTTAAAAACTACATTTCTTTTTCATCAACATTTTCTTTTTTCTTATAATTTCCTATAAAAGAAATCTTATCAGCAATAAATTCTAATTCAGAATATTTGCCTTTTTCTTTTTCTACTTTTCTTTCTTGAATATGACCTCCTACAGATATGACATCGCCTTTTTTGCAATATTCGGT
>CANQSC010000011.1 GCA_947626445.1 uncultured Bacilli bacterium | reverse complement strand
TCTTTTATGCTCCATTCTATTGCTTATCCTTCTTTATAACCTACCTTTTTCTCTTTCCGATAAATTTAAACTCCGTCCGCATAAAAATGAAATTGTAACCTACCATTATTTTTAAAGAATTTTTATAGCAATTTATGATATTAAGTTCTTGAATTTTTTTTAATATTTCTATAATGGATGCAGATGAAGGAAACTTCATAAAATAAAAAAAACTAACCCTTTAAAAGAGTTAGGAATAATTGACTCAGGGCTTCTAAAGTTTCCTGAATACCAGTTGTTTATAATTATAATCCAATATTTATAAAAGTCAATAATTATAAGTTTTGAGTTTCATGTCATTTTTATATAAAGTAAAAGTTTATCATAGACAAATAATCTCTTATAATAATTTATTTTATGTTTTTAATATATTCTACTATTGCATTGGCTGTTTTTTCTACACCAATTGAAGAATCTATAAGTAAATCATAATTTTTATAATCTCCCCATGTTTTACCAGAAATTAATCTATAATAAGCAGCTCTGTTTCTATCAGATTTATTCATATTTTTAACTGCATTTTTTTCTGTATCACCATACATTTCATGCAATTTATTTACTTTGTATTCTTGATTAGCATAAATAAATATTCTTACTAGTTTTTCATTATCTTTTAATACATAATCAGCAGCACGCCCAATTATTACACAAGAACCATGTTCAGCAATTTCATTAATAATTTTATCTTGTGCTTTAATAGCATATTTTACAGGTGATGTTGTTAAATATAAATCATGCCATACATCATTTGTAGAGTTGATTTTAGAAACAAATTCTTTATCTAAACCACTTTCTTTAGCTGCTAAAGCCGTTAATTCTTTATAGTAATATGGAATATTAAGTTTTTTAGCTATTATTTCACCAATATATTTACCAGCAGATCCGTGTTCTCTTGAAATTGTTATAATTACACCTGGTTTTGATGATTTAATAACTACTTGTTCTTTTTCAGAAACTGTTACATTAGATAATTTTTTAAAGAACAATAGTGTTAAAGTTCCTGATATTAGTATTCCAATAAAATCTGAGATTGGAGCTGCCCATAACGGTCCTATCACGCCCATAAATTTTGGTAATATTATAACTAATGGTACAAAGAAGACAATATCACGACATAGTGATACGACAGCTGATTTTAAAGGTTCACCAACTGCTTGAAAAAATATAGAAATTACTTTTATTAAGCAAGTAAAAGTTACTAACATTAGAAAAATCCTAAATGTATTTATAGCAAATTCCATATAAAGACCATCAGATGTTCCAAATATTTTAATAATGATTTCAGGACATAATTCAAATACAATAGTTGATAGAATTCCTACTATAATGGAAGAAATGATTACTAATTTAAATGTTTCTTTAACTCTTTCATATTTTTTAGCCCCATAATTATATCCAAGTATTGGCTGTGCTCCTAAAACAATTCCTACTACAATATTTATTACAATACTAAATACTTTCATACAGATACCAATTGTTGCAATAGGTATATCAGCACCGTACTTACTTAAAGCACCATATTTTGCTAACATAATATTACAAACTAATGAAATAACAACAATTGACATTTGGGTGATAAACGTTGATACTCCAAGTTTAATAACATTACTAAAAACTTCAAAATTCATTTTAAAACTATCTCTATTTAGTTTAAATGTTTTCGTTCTAAAAAAGTAAATTATGGAAAGAATAAATGATGCAATTTGACCTATTATAGTAGCCCAAGCTGCTCCTTTTATTCCCAAATTAAATCCAAAAATAAATATTGGATCTAGTATGATATTTAAAATTGCTCCAAGTAAGGTGGCTGCCATAGAAAATTTAGGTGATCCATCAGCACGAATTACACTATTTACTGAATTGGAAAGCATATAAAATGGCATCCCCAGTAAAATTATTTTAAAATAATCTCTTGCTAAATTAATTGTTACATCACTTGCCCCAAAACCATATAACAGTTTATCCATAAATAAGTAGCCTAATATCATAAATATTATACTTATTACAAATGTTACTAATATACTATTTCCAATTGATTTATGAGAATTTTTAGTATCATTTCTTCCTTGACATAAAGATAAATAAGCTGCTGAGCCATCACCTAAGCACCAAGCAAAAGCTACAGCTATAATCGTTATTGGATATACTACAGTTGTTGCAGCATTTCCTAAATAACCAACATTGCTATTTCCAACAAAAATTTGATCAACTATATTATATAGAGAACTAATAAGTAGTGATAAAATGCAGGGAATAGAAAATTGGAATAATAATTTAGAAACTTTTTCTTGTCCTAAATATTTATTGTCGTTTTGATTTTCCATTGTTTCTCCTCCTTCTTATTGGTTTAATCACTCACAGTTTTATTGCAAAAAAATAAGCGTATAAGAGTGTGAGCTCTTATACGCATAAAGCTGTGGCCGACTTGCTAATTATATAATATTTCAAAAAAATTTTCAAATAATTTTTGCTAAAAATTTAATATCATTTTTCATGATTAGAAACTATATAAAACTAACTACACTTAATTTGATATAAATATATATTATCTAAATGATATAATTCTTTAAAAGAAATATTTTTATTAGAAAACTCTGAAACATCAGTTAAAGACCCAAGATAATCAACATCTAATTTACATAAATCATTAGAATTTAAAGCAATATGAACTTGGTCTTCATAAGGACTTGTAAAACTTGTTTCATCATTAGTTAATCTTATTTCTACATGAGCATAACGATTATAAATATCTTCATATTTTAATTCTTTATCTAATAAATGATAAAAGTCCATATTAGGATAAACATTAGTTGAATTAACAACTTTTAAACCATTAGCTATAAAATAATTAGGAAGAAAAATACTATCTAATAATATCCATTTTTTATCTTCATCTTTATATTTTTCTAATTCTTTAGCAATTGGTTTCTCATAAATCCCACTAAAACCTTTCATTAATGGATTAACCCAAATAGTTGAAAGAAGACATATGAAAATAGTACTTAAAAGTAATAAGTTTTCTTTTTTAGTAAGCATTAAAGCGATTAAAACAATTAAACAAAATGAACCAACAATAAATACTTTAATTCCATGATTTGCAAATAATTCTTTATAACTAAAATAAGTAACTATTAAACTAATAATAACGCTTAAAATTAATAAGGTATTTCTACTCTTTTTAGTTAATTTAATTTTATTTAAAGTTAAAATAGTAATAAAAACTAAAATATAAGAAATTATCACTACTAATCTTTCACCTGGAACTTTTGATAACAATGTTAATTTAGCAATAATACTTGGAATTGGTAATAAAGTATCTAAAATAAATAAAGTTACTAACCCTATTAAACTAATTAATAAAATATTATCTTTACGTTCTTTTATAATTAAATATAAAGTTAAAATGATACTAAATGGAAAAAATGAATAAAAAGTTGAAGCTTCACAAGGATTATCAATATTAAGATATGGAAATAATATTGATATTGGATAATAAAATAAATTTTTAAATCCAACATTTCCTAAACTAATTCTTCCTCCCGGATAAATGGTACTACTAATTATTTTATAGGTATCATAACTTTTCATAAAGAAAATAATTAAGAAAACTAAAAATATACTAATTGGTATTAATAGATATGCTAAATCTTTAAGTTTAATTTTTTCAAGTTTATGATATTCATAAAGAATATATAGAGCCAAAATTAAATAGAAATAACCTAAAGGAATTAACCAAGCCGGATACAAAGTAAAGAAGAATATCAAAAATCCCAAACCTATACCAACAGAATATAATATTTTCTTTTTCTTTTCTTTAGAATGCAATAAATAATAAAACATGATAATAGCTAAATTACTCCCAATTAATTGTTCTACTAAATACTGAGAATACCACCAAAAAATAGCTGGAGAAAACGTCACTAAAATTGTTCCAAGCAAAGATAACTTTCGATTATCTTTAGTAAAAATTCTAAAAAATTCAAATGTTACTAAAAATAAAACAATTAATCTTCCCCACCAATAAAAAGACATTCCATAATCTTTACCCAAAAAAAGATAACCAATTAAAAATGGTTTAGTAACAATCATAATACTTTTAATTGGTACAGGTAAAGTTGTAAACATATCAGTAGGAACACTTCTAGAAAAAGAATTATAGTAAGCAAAATTATTATCAAATTCTGATAAAACATGCGGAGAATTAACAAGCCATTCATCACTTCTTATTCCTCTTATCGGAGCCATAATCGAATTTAAACTACTAACTGGATAATTAGGTTCAATATAAGTATTCCACATTCCATAAGAACTACCATTAAATTTTCCTAAAACCAATAAAAGAAATAATAATAAGCCAAGCATAAACCTTTTTCTAAATAACCAATCATATAAATTTTTTAAAGGCACGATAAGATGACATAAAATAAAGAAACTAATTAACCAAATTAAGATAAATAAAAATATATCAATTTTAAACATTACTGATAAATTAATAACATTATTTAAAATATAAACTGATAACAAATAAGCCATAAAAGTTTGAATAATTATTAATAACAATTTTAAATTTTTATTTTTAATCATCACAATCACAATCTTTCTAAATTTATTATAAACTATTTACTCCAAAATTAAAATTTTTTTTAATTTTAACTTTAATTCGACAAAGTTCTTACAACTCTTAGTTTATAATAACAACCTTGAAAGAGAGGTGAATAAATGGATACTACTACCTTAAAAGAATTTTGGCATGGTAAGTATAATAGGCCTTTTAAAGAAATTTTTGGTAATGAAAAATATGAAGATTTATTAAGAGAATTCTTACAAAGAGTTTTAAATACAAAAATTGAGGAAATTACTTACTTACAAACAGAATTAAAAACTGGTAATTTAGTAGAAAGAGCCAAAACTGTAGATTTACTTGTTAGAACAGAAAAAAATTGATTCACGTGGAAATGAATGCATATAATCCAGCCTATTTACATCTTAGAAATGCTTGTTACTTTTTTAACAAAATAAGTTCTCAAACTAAAATTGGTGAAGACTATGATTTAGAATATGAATTCATTCATATTGATTTCACTTATAATATGAAAGATAGTAAAAATGTGGTTGAAAAGTATACTATATCAAATGAAGATGGTTCTAAAAATTATTTAGATAACATTGAAATATGGGAATTCAACATGGACATAGCTAACAGTTTTTGGTACAATAAGGATGAAAAAAATATTAATAAATATAAGCATTTAATAATGTTTGATTTAGATAAAGATGATCTAAAAACTTTGAGTAATGGAGATGATTTTGTGGCTAAGTATACTGATGAATTAACTAAATTAAATGACAGTGATGCTTTTCAAAGTTGGATGACTTATGAAGAAGACCAACAAATGATATTAAATACTGAAAAAAAGATGTCTTACAATGAAGGTCAAAATGACAGTAAACTTGAAATTGCTAAAAAAATGTTAAATGATAATATACCAGTAGATAAAATTATGTCTTTTACTGATTTATCAAAAGATGAAATTTTAAATCTAAAATGAAAAAAACATTAATAAATATAAGCATTTAATAATGTTTGATTTAGATAAAGATGATTTAAAAGCTTTGAGTAATGGAGATGATTTTGTGGCTAAGTATACTGATGAATTAACTAAATTAAATGACAGTGATGCTTTTCAAAGTTGGATGACTTATGAAGAAGACCAACAAATGATATTAAATACTGAAAAAAAGATGTCTTACAATGCAGGCTTAGAAAAAGGTCAAAATGACAGTAAACTTGAAATTGCTAAAAAAATGTTATCTCGTGGTGATAACATTAACGATATTATTGAAGTAACTGATTTATCAAAAGATGAAATCTTAAAACTACACTAAAAAAATTTGCATAACCTGCAAGTTTTTTTAATTTTCAACAAATTTTACATCATCTAATTTATACCAACCTTCAATAACATCTTCACATACCCCTTTTAAACCAATAATTTGATAATTACTAATTTTATTTAATTCTTCTTCAGAATCAACAACAATATTTTGATTACCATCATTAATTAACATTGCTACAACTTTTCTTGGTAAACTAGAATCATAATAACAACAACTAAACATATCTAAATTTTCATCATAATATACTTTAGTATTTAAATTAATTAAAAAACTACCTTTAAAATATTTATAATTATTTACTTTAACAGGATTATATTCAAAATAAGGAACAATTTTAGTTACGATATCTTTATTCTTAATTAGTTTTTTATCAGTTTTAAAAATATTCTGAAATAAATTATTTATTTGAATTTCAATTTTTTCTTTTATTTTCTCATCAGTATCTTGTCTACAAATATAATTATATTTAGTTAAAAATTGGATTAAATTTTTTAAACTAGCATTTTCACTTTTCGTTAAACTAATATTTTGTTTCTTTAAATTAGCAATATATTTACCTAATCTTATAAACCAAAAAATTAAATTTAACTTTTCTTCTTTCCATTTATTATATTCATTTTTTAATTCTTCATTTATTTCTAATTTAGTTTCAATTTTTAATTGTAAAAAATGAATCTCTTCTATCTTCATAATTATTTTAAAATATTCATTTTGAACATTATTTATATTTATAGCTAATTCTTCTAATTCTTTAGTTTTATTAAATAGTTCTTGCATATTTAACACCTTTTATTCTTTCTTAATAAAAGTATATCATAAAACCTAAAATAAAAAAACCGCATTTGCAGTTTTCTTATTTTAAACGCATTCGATATATGTATCAGATAAGCATCGTAATGCACATACACAACCTAAATCAATTGTAAAAAATGAATTGGTAGCAACATATGGATTTAAGCTTGTTGTATCTGGATTATCTTCTAATACTCGACAAGTACAGCAATTATTATCTACTTTTTCTACTCTAAAAATAGTTGATGTTGTCTGTGGTGTTACTGGGTCTTTAGTGGTAGGCATAGATAATGGTGTTCCGTTAGAGCCACAAGTGAAAAGTTGAATTGGTCTAGTATTACATACTAAGCAATTAGGTCCACCTCCAAGTACTGGACGGTCACATGAGTCTAAACAAGAATCTGGACATGCATTTTGTTGTAAAACTAAGATGACATTTAATATTTCAGAGATGCAGTTAGAATTATTATCGTTGTTACACATAACATTTTCCCCTTTCCTATATTCTCACTAATAATTTATGTTAATTTTTAAAAATAGTGCATTTTTAAAAAAAGTATAGTATAATTCTTATTAAGAAAGGTTAGATAAATATGGATCAATGGTTAATATATTTAATTATTATTGTTAGTTTAATATTTATTTCTTTAATAGTTGCTAAACTAATGAGAAAAGATTTTAATATTGAAGCTAATAAATTAATTAACTACTTAGGTGGTAAAGACAATATTGTTAATGCTGAATGTAATATGTCTAGATTTAAAGTTATTTTAAAAGATGTTAGTATAGTTGATAAAGATGCAATAACTAAATTAGGAGCAAAAGGAATTGTTGAAATAGATAATCAATTAAAAATTATTTTTGGTAAAGATGCCAAAGAATTAAAAAGGTATATTGACCAATTAATCTAAAAACACCAATTTGGTGTTTTTTTTAATTTAAAACTTCAATATCAGTAATAGAAGATATCGGAATACTTTTATTATCTAAAGTTAATAATGAACTAGAATTTCTACCTACTAAAGTTACATTAAAACTATCATTAATAGTAGTAATTCTTACTTGTTTTTTATAAACAAAATCTTTACTAGCAAAAATATGATTTATTTCTTGCATAATATTTTTTTCTTTTATTTCTCTATTACTATTTAAACTTCCATAATAATATTCCGCATTATTCTTTATTTCTTTTTCAATCGGATTTGAAAAAACACTTGGTAAATCCTTTTTCACCCAAAACACCTCTTTTTATCATTTTATGTTTAATTTAATTTTTTTTGACACATATTATAATTATGAAGAAGACAAATAAACTAACAACTATTATTTTAGGAATATTTTTTAGCTTATTACTTTCAATAAGTTTAATTTTAATGTACCATTCAAAGTTTATAAGTTCTTTATATTATAATCATTTTGATAAGCAATTAATATGGATTGGAATTGGTTTGTTAGTTTTTATTATTTGCTATTTTATTCCAAAAAAATATTTATTTCGTTATAGTTTAGTATTTTATTTAATTAATCTTTTAATGCTTTTATTAGTATTATTTATCGGTAAAAATATCAATGGAGCAAAAGCATGGATAAAAATTGGTGAGTTGCAATTTCAGCCTAGTGAATTAATGAAATTATCTTATGCTTTATTTTTAGCAAGTTTTTGTTCTAATCGTAATTTCTATACTATAAAAGATGAGTTTAAATTTATTTTAAAAGTTATTATAATTTTTTTAATACCCGCAATATTAGTTTTCCTAGAACCAGATACCGGAGCTATAATCTTCTTTTTATTAATTTCAATTGTAATATTATGGAATACTAAAATATCTAAAAAATGGTTTTGGGTCTTTTTATTAATTATTACCGGTTTATTAGGTGCTTTTTTCTATGCTTATTATTGGCAAAGAGATTTTTTAATAAAGATTTTAGGAACTTCTTTTTTCTATCGGATTGAAAGAGTTTTAGATTTTGGTAAAGGTATGCAAATTGAAAATTCCCTAACAGCTTTAGGAAGTGCACCATTATTTAAATTTAATTTATATGAAACTGGTATATATATTCCAGAAGCTCCAACTGATTTTATTTTTGCTTTATCAAGTAATGTTTTTGGTTTTATCGGTCCAATAGGTATTTTAATTTGTTATTTAGTTATTGATTATTGTTTAATAAATTTTTTAAAAAGGGAAAAAAATGAAACCAAGAAATTATTTTTTAAAGCTTTCTTAACAATTTTTTTATTTAGTCAATTTGAAAATATTGGCATGAATTTAGGACTATTACCAATAATCGGAATTCCTTTACCATTTTTAAGCTATGGTGGTTCTTTTATGATTATTATGTTTGCTTTTTTAGGAATAGTTTTAGACCAAAAGAAAAGTTTTACTAAAAAAAGTAAAACAATTCATATCCAATATCAATAAGGAATATAGTAATTATAAGAATAATTACCATAAGGTCTAGGTGGATAATAATCTGGACCATAGCCAGGACCATAATTAGGACCAGGATTTGGTGCGACATTATAAATTGGTCTAGGTCTTGTTAAACCAACTGCTGCTCCCCCTGTTACAGCCCCAACTAAAAAAGGAAAAATAAAACGGTCATTATTATTAGGATAATAACGATTCCGTTCCCGATACATATTAATATATGGATTCATAAATACTCTCCTCTCAAAGTAGTTTATGATTAATTATTTGATTGGTTAAGGCTAATCAAAACTTACACCACTCCATGTATCGCCTGTTGGTCGTTCTGGTGCTATACAACCGCTAAACATACCATTTGTTGTTGCTTCAGGTTTATGAACAAATTTAGAACCAAATGTTATTGATTGCAAATTTGTTGTTCCAGCAAACATTTGATTCATATTGGTTACATTACTTGTATCAAAACTACTTAAATCTAAAGTTGTTAAGCCTGTACAACCAGCAAATATTTGAGACATATTTGTTACATTTCTTGTATCAATATTATCTAAAATAAGATTTTCTAAATTAGAAATTCCTGCTAGCAAAGCCTGACTATTTGCTGGTAAAATTACATTTGAAAAATTTATTGTTGTCAAATTAGGAACGTTTGAAAATATTAATGGATACATTATTTTGCTTAAGTCCCAATTACTTAAATTTATTTCTTGTAATTTACCCATTCCTCTAACTATATAACCAATATCAGTTAAACTGCTTGTATCCCACATACTTAAATCTAATGTTTTCAAATTATCGCACCCTTGGAACATTTCAGACATTTTAGAAACATTACTGGTGTCTATATTTTCTAATCCTTCTATTTTTGTTACATTTCTAAAAACAGTAAATAAATGGCTACTATCTTCATTTCCTTTTATTCCATTTGTTCCTTGTAAATACCCTGTACATTCTGTTTCTTCATTATCACATACTACATAACTTTGTACTCCTCCATATCCATCTGCACTTTCATCAAATGGCCCATATACTTTTCCACCATCTTCTGCTGTTTTTACACTTTTTTTATTTTCTATTACTATTTTAGTTAATTTATCTTTATATTCCCACATTCCTTTATTAACACTTGTATCTATTTTTCTAATTGTTGTATTTTCTTCTTGATATTCTGTACTTAAGGTTATTTTCCCTTTCCAACTTGCATTCATATTTGCATCTACCATTGGGGTATCTGGGTCCATATATAGTAATAAATTAAAATCTCTTTCTTCATTTGCTTTTAATGTAAAATTATATAAACTATAAGCATGTTTTGCATCACTAATAACTTTGTTTGCATCATTTGGTGTATTTCCTGTTAATTTTTTATTTGTATTTAAGTTTGAATTATAATCATCTTCATATAGTATTGCATCTATATATTCATCTTCTAAGGCTTTTCCACTTACTGTTAATGACTCTAAATTGATACTTGCACTTGCTAAAACATTACATTCGTTATGGATTGTAAAATGATATGGTTTTGCACTTGCTAAAAAACTTTCTAGTTGTTCTTCATTCATTGGATAGGCTTTATCTAAACTTATATCATTTTCTCCTGTAAATGTTATATTTAAACAAGCTGTATTTACTACATTCTCTCCTGTTTGTTGTCTTGTTAATATCCAATATGCATATGTTATTCCTACAACTAATAATATTGTTCCTATTACTCCTACTACTATAAATAATAATGTCTTTCCATCTTTCTTTTTTTCCATATTTTTTCTACTCCTTTTCTATTATATTCTAAGTTTAACCCCCCCCCCTATAGAACTGTCAAGAAAAAGAGAATAGCTTGACACTATTCTTTACACATTTTCTACTAATTTTAATTCATTACCAACAAATACTACTAAATACTTTATTGGATTACCAAGTCTTTCATCTTTACTATAACTTACTAATTGACTCTTTCCTTCTTTTATTTTTTCTTCTAATAATTCTTCACTATAATCTTTTTTCTTAATATATTTTAATTCAATCATTATATTATTTTTCATTAAATTATTATTTTTAAAAAGCATTATATCTATATATCCATTTTTACATGGATATTCTAAATAAGTATTTATTGCTGGATGTCTTAATAATGTATAATATATTAACGCTATATACTTTTCATCAAACTTCATGAATATTCTATTATCACTTAATTTTAATATTTCACTTACATATAAACTTATTTTATTTATTTTACTTTCAAATAATATTTCTTCATAACTATCTTCTAATTTACAATCAGTAAATTCTATTTTTAATTTTTCTAAGATATCTATAAAATAATTATTATATGTTTCCTTCATTATTTTATTTGGTATTTTAAATTTTAGTTTATTTAATACTTCATTATATTCTTTTATTGTTAAATAGCCAAAATAATATAATAAACTTATTATATCATCTTTATTTAAACTTCCTAATAAATTAAAACTATATTTTAATGTCCCATTTATTTCACTTGTTTTTAATAATTCATCTAATATTTCTTCATAAAAATCATTGTTTTTTAATTTTAATATATTTTCAATTTTTCCATAATTTACAACTATATTTGTATCAATTAATTTCTTAGGAATACTTTTATAATTTTGATAAAAATCTAATAAATACATTACTAATGTTGCATTAAATACTCTTTCTTTAGCATCTTCATTAAATAAATAACCATCATAGTTTTCAATCATGATTTGTTTTATTTCTTCACGCTTATTTTTTTCTTCTACTACTTCATTTAATAAATTATCTACTTCTTTATGAGTTAAACCAATCATACTATTAAATTCTTCATAATTTGATATATTTGTTGCTATATTAAATCCTGTTGTCATACTATCTAATGTTATTGGACATATTCCTGTTGCAAAAAATCTTCCTATTACTCCTAAGCCCATATATTCTTTTATTGAGGCATAAAAAGCTTTTATAAATCCTTCATTTCCAACAATATTTTTAAAACGTTCTGCATTTCCTTCTAATATTGCATTGGTAAAATTATCATATTCATCTATTATTATATATATTTTATTTTCTAAATCTAATGATTTAAAATCATCTAAGAAATTTACAATTATTTGATTTGTAGTTTCTCCCTTTGCATCTATATTAAACTTATAATTATTATCAAAATTTTTTATACCACTTTTTACTTTACTTTTAAATTGTTCTTCAAGCTCTTTTTCATTTTTATTTGCTGATGTTATTCCAGAAAAATCAAATTTTAAGATATAATAGCTATTCTTTTCTTCAGTTGGATGTTTATGAATGTATAAGCCATTAAATAATTTATTAAATAAATCTTTACTATTTATATCATAATAATAAGTCATCATACTTGTAAATAAACTTTTACCAAATCTTCCTGGTCTTAAATAAAATAATGTATCTTGAACATTTTCTAATTTTTCTAAATACATTGTTTTATCTATATAATAACAATTTTCTTCTATTAATCTTTTAAAATCAATCTTTCCGTAAGGTATTTTTTTCATTACTTAAGCCCTCTTTCTTTAAATTAATTTTATCAAACATTTATTTAAAAGTCACTAAGTATTATTTCTTTATTAAAAGGCGAATTCTACACTACAAATTATTTTTTTTCATTTTTATTAATAATAAAACCTATACTTCTAAAAATATAGGTCTAACATTAATCATTATTTTTACTTTTTTTCTTTACAGTTTTTTTAGTAACTGTTTTTCTAACTGTTGTTTTTGGCTTAGCTGTTTTAGGTTTAGTTGTAGTTTTTTTCTTTACAGTTACCGTCTTTTTCTTGCTATTAATTTCATCTAAAATTATATCAATTCTTTCTTCTACTTCTTTTGCTGTATTTTCAATTTTAACTATTTTATTTTCTTTAGCAATATTTTCTAATTCTTCACAAGTTTCTTTAATTTTATTTAATTTTAATTTAACTAATTCTTTTCTAGTTTCATCATCTAAGCCCATTAATTCATCTTTAATTTCACTTAATCTTTTCATAAAAGCTGATTTAGTTTTTTCAATATCAATATTTTTAACAGAATCTAATAAATCATTTAAAGATTTCTTTAATTCTTTTCTAGATTCACTACCTTCACTTGGTGCGATTAGTAAACCTAAACCTAAGCCAACTAAGGCTCCAGTTATAAATTTACGATGTTTACCATCCATTATTTAGCACTCTTTTTCTTAGTTGTGGTTTTTACTTCTACTACTTCAGCTTCTTCTTTTTTACTTTTTTTCTTAGTAAATAATCCCGTAATCATACTAACTACTGTTTCAACAACTTTATCAGTTACTAAAACAATCTTATCAGTAGTTGTATCAATAATTCTAAATAAACTATCTAAAGCATGAACTTTTTCATTTACATTATCTACAGTTCTTTCAACTTTATCTAAAGTTATAATTAATTTAATTGCTAAAACAATTCCTATTAATAAAATAATAATTAATAAAATATAAATAACTATTGGTAAAAATTCTTGTAAAAAGACCATTATTCCTCATCCTCTCTATTGTCATACATTGAATCAATTAAATCAAATAAATCATTTTCTAAAGTTTCTTCTTCTTTTTCTTCTTTAGTTTTTTCTTTTGGTTTATCAACTTGTTCAAGTTCAATTGTATTTGTTTCAAATGTATCTTCTTCATTAATTTCTTCATTTTTTAAATCAATAACATCATATGATGTTTCTTCTAATAAATCTTCAATAGATTTTTCTTCTTCTTTTGGTTTTGGTAATTCTTCTTCACGTTCTTTATAGAATTTTTTAACTGGTTTATTTAAAGTTTTTTCTAAGTCTTCTTCTAAAGTTCCAAAAGCTTTTTTTCTTACAACATCAACATCTATATCTTTTTTAGGTTCTCTAACAACTAAATCTTCTTTTTTATAATTCTTATCTAGTATTCCATAAACCGGTGAAATAACTGGAGATGGTCTAAACTTAGATGTTTTTACTTCTTCTTTCTTAGGAGGATAGGCTCTTCCTTTTATTTCATCTTTTTTCTTTTCTTCTTTTACAGGCTTTTTAATCTTTGGTTTTTCATGATCAAAAAGATTAATTGACATACTTTCTTTTTTCTCAGGTTCTTCATGTTTTTCTTCTTCATCATTTAAATCTAAAGAGATATGTTTCATACTATCAAACTCATGATCATCAAAAGCCGGAAAGTCAAAAGTTTTTTCAGCTTTAAATAATTCTCTATCAGTTACAATAGGTTCTTCTTCTTTTTCTTTAAAAACCATTTTATCTACTTTTTTAGGAGGTTCAATTGTTGGTATTTTAACAGTTTGTTCATCAACTGGAACTTCTATTTCTTCTTCCTCAAATAATACATTTTTTAACTTGTTAAATAATTTCATTTCTTTTTACCCGCTTTCTTATCTTCTTATAAAATCTGGATCAACACTTTCATCTTCTTCATATTGACCATACTCTTCAGCAATTTGTAAATAACTACTTTCCGTATCAGCCGTTTCAAAAATGTTGTACATGACTTCACTAGACTTTAAAGAATTTTCTTCCATAAGACTTTTTAAAACAATATCTTGATAGTTAATAGATGTTAAAATTGTTGAACAATATGTAAGAGCCTCCTTGAGGTTTTCTTCTTTTACTATCACTTCTATTTTAGCATAATTGTACATGATTTCAATAAAATATTTTTCATTTGTAGTTTTTTTTATTTCTAAATAGCCAAATTTATCATCTTTTTTAATATTTTTACTAAATATAACATCCTTTTTTTCTTTATAATTACTTTCAACTTTATTATAATAACTTACTAAATCGACATATAAATAATAAAGATCTTGATTTTTAGATAAGATTTCATTATTACCAGTCGATTTAATTATTCGCATTCCTTTAGGTAAATAATAAAGATATCCTTTGCGGTTTTCATTAGTTATATTATAATTACTATTAAACGCTGTATTTAAGATTTGTTCATAATCTAAATTCTTTAAATTAGAACACCCTGTACATATTATTAATAAGCATAGACATAAAAACTTTTTTTTCATTCTATCACCTTGTCGTGGATTCATTATAACACGAAAATAGTTTTCTTGTAAATTAAGTTTTTTGGTATAATTTTTTAATAATTGGATATTATAATAAAGCAATGAAGATTAATTAAATTTCATTGCATTACAAGTAAAAAGCACCAACTACCGGTGCTTTTTTACAGCTTCTAAATAATTAATTTTATAACTTAACTCTCGATACTTAGTTTCATATTCGGTTGGAATATTAAATAAATCTTCATTTGCTAAATCGAGGGACACTTTATTAAAGACATAATCTTTAGAACTTAAAGTTTCTAAACTATAGGCAAATAAAATAGGATTATCGGTTTTTAAAAATATATGAGGATTACTTTTAAAGATTTGTTCATAAATATCTAAGAAGATTGGTGAAGTAAGTCTTCTTTTAGCATGTCTTTTCTTAGGCCAAGGGTCTGAGAAATTTAAATAAATTGTATCTATTTCTTTATTAAAATAATTAGTTAATTGTAAAGCATCAATATTCATAAAATAAAGATTATTAAGTTCTAAATTATTTACTTTTTCAATTGCTCTTACTAAAACACTTTCATATTTTTCAATTCCAATAAAATTAATATTAGGAAAAGTCTTAGCCATCTCAATTAAAAAATCACCTTTACCACAACCAATTTCTAAAGATATGGGATTATTATTTTTAAAAAGATTAGACCATTTACCTTGATAATTATCTTTAATAAAATATTTACTATCATTTAAAATATCTAAAGCATTTTTAACATTTCTTAAACGCATTAAATCACCTTTTTCATGTTTTTTATTATCTCATAATTTTAATAAAATGCAACATTCTAGGTAAATAACATATAATAAATTAAAAAGGAGGATAATCTTCATGAAAAAAGACCGCAATTCGTTTTTTGAATCTAATTTTAACATGAGTGCGAATACTAATCCAATGCCTATGCCAATACCTTATCAAAATATGCCAAATGTAACGGCTAATTCTAGTTACTATCAATCTAATATGCCCCTTAGTTATCCTATGTATGCAAATGAAGCTCCAATAAATATGAATGAAATAGACGCTAGAATTGCTAAATTAGAAAGATCTATAAATCGCTTAGAAGCTAGAATAAATCGTTTAGAAAGTAATGGTAATACTACATTTACAAATGATACTTATAATACTGATGGAAATATGTATATGGTTTAAGAAAAATTTACTTTACCAAAAGTAATTTTTTTTATAATTTTATTTAAATAATTTTTACCAAAAACCTTCTCCAATACTTTATTTTTATAAAGAAGATAAAGATAACTTAAACCACCAAATATACTTATTAAACCAACATATAAAATACTAGATACTTTACTAGTTAAATCATGTGGAATAATAATTTTCAAAATAATAACAATTAAAATCATTATAATAGTAGGAACAATCATTTTCCAAAATATTTTTAATGTTTCATGATATTTAAGATTATGGTCTTTTTTAATTTTTCTTAAAGCAATATATGTACTTAATCCTAAACCAATCATTGATGCGATTAAAGCTCCATAGAATGGACTAATATTTAGTTTATAACATAAAAGCATTAAAGGAATATCTAATAAAGCATTAGTAATGTATCCAATAAAAGTTGATAAGTAGACAGTTTTAAATTTGTCCATACTTTGTAAAATTGTAAAAGCTACAGTGTTAAAATTGTAAAACAATGCTGTAAAGATTTCAATACTTAACACTTGTGTTCCTAATTCATTATATTCATAGAAAATACTCCAAATACCATCCGATAATAAAGATATTCCTATAACCATCGGTAAACTAGTTATTAACAGAATTTGTAAAGCTTTATTTACTCTTTGTTCAACAATTTGCCATTTTTTTAATGTAAAGGCTTCAACGATATTTGGAATTAAACTAATTGTAAGACCAACGGCAATAGAGTTTACAATCATATTAATTTTATTTGCCCAAGTCGCAATTGAAGTAGTCACAAACTCAGTTGTACTTCCAAGAAATCCTAAATAAGTCATAGTTCTAGAAATAAAAACCATATCAATAAAATTATAAACTGATATTACGATATCGATAATTACAAAAGGAATAGCATACTTAATAATTTTTAAAATAATTTCTTTATTTAATTTATGGTCTTTTATCTGATAATCCAAATTCAATTCTTTACCATGTTTTTTCATTTTATAATGTAAATATATTTCGGCAACTACACCACCAACAAAAGCTCCAAAAACGGCAAAAGAAACAGCATCAGTTACTGATGAGTGAAATATTTTTAAAGCTATAAAAGAACTTAATAAAATAAATATTATTCTAACTAATTGTTCAATTATTTGGCTAAAACTAGATTCTTTAATAATATTATATCCTTGTAAAAAACCTCGATTAACGCTTAAAAAAGGAATAACCAAAAGAGCAAAAGAAACAAGACGAATAACTAAACTAACATCTAAAATAGTATTCCCACCTTTAAGTTCTCCTAATATCAAAACCGCAATTGGTTTAGCAAAACAAAATAATAATATAAACATAATAAAAGAGAGAATCATAATTAATTTTTTACCTAAATCATAAGTTTGTTTCTTAGCTTTAATATTATTTAAGGTACTATATTCTTTAACTAATTTACTAATAGCAGTTGGAATACCAGCTGTTCCAATACTTAAAAATATCACATAAATATTATATGCATAAGCATATAAAGCACTTCCTTTCTCGCCAATTAAGCTATAAAATGGAATTACATATATCATTCCCAAAATCTTAGTTACAACAATTGCTAAGGTTGCTAAAATAGTCCCTTCGATAAAAGAACTTTTATGTAATTGTTTACTCTTTTTCACTATAAATCACCATCGCTGAAAAGCAAAATATTTGATCTTCTCCTTGCATTGCAATAGCAACCTGAAATTTAATGTCAATAATATCAGCATTAATAGTACTTAAAAAAGTATTAATACCCATTTCTAAATCTTTTTCATGATTTTCATCAAAACATTTTACTTTCATAAAACATGCCTTCTTCAAAACCATCATATCAAATAAAAGGTAAATTTTTTGTCGAAAAAAGGGCTAAATCCCAAAAAAATTAAACAGTTAATAAAGCAATATCAAAAATATATTTTTTTATGGCTATATTTTTATAAAACGACAGTAAATAAAAAAACTGGATGATTTTTTTGTTTTCAAGTTTTGGCTCTAAAAAAAGAGTGTTTTTTTTCACTCTTTACTTCACTCCAGAAATTCAGATTAGATTTATCTATAAATAGAGTTTTATTCATACCATGCTTCTGAAATATCAATCTTAGCTTTATAACTCTTGCCCTTTTGTTGATCTTGAGCATATTCAAAATTTTTAAAGTGATATTCTAATTCGTAATTATATACTGTATGAGCAGGAATCATTAATTCAGTATACAACTCTGTATCTTCTGTAGGGGATGGTGTTTCTTCTTTAACTACTAAATTTTCTCTTTTTAAGACATATGTTAAGTCAGATGGTGGATCAAATTCATTGACTACATCTTTTAAATCAATTCTAAAGAACAAGGTATTTGGTGTTCGATTATTAACACTAAATGTTTGGCTACCTTTCCAATTTGGTTTTATATCTTTAGCAAATAATCCTACATCATATGTTACAAATAAGACATTATAATCTTCACCGTAACAATAAAAGTCACAAGTTCCATTTTCATCGGTGTCGCAATTGGCATCACACTTTTTATCATCATTTAGATCACAATTTAAATCGCATTTACCATCATTATCGATATCACAATTACGATCACATTTGCCATTGTTATTATCATCACAATTGACATCGCATACTCCATCTTTATCGGTATCACAATTGGTATCGCATTTGCCATCACCATTATCATCACAGTTCAAATCACATTTACCATCATCATTGGTATCACAGTCTTTATCGCAAATACCATCACCATCTTCATCAGGATTTTTATCTGGTTTACCATCACCATCAGTATCGCAATTAACATCGCATTTGCCATCGCCAGTAGTGTCACAATTTAAGTCACACTTACCATCGCCGTTTTCATCAACATTGGTATCAGGTTTGCCATCACCAGTTGTGTCACAGTTTTTATCGCACTTACCATCACCGTTAGTATCACAATTGGTATCGCATTTACCATCACCTGTTGTGTCACAATTAGTATCACACTTACCATCGTTATTGGTATCACAGTTTTTATCACATTTGCCATCGCCAGTTGTATCACAGTTAGTGTCACATTTACCATCGTTATTAGTATCACAATTGGTATCGCATTTGCCATCACCAGTTGTATCACAGTTAGTGTCACATTTACCATCGTTATTAGTATCACAATTGGTATCGCATTTGCCATCACCGGTTGTGTCACAATTAGTGTCACATTTTCCGTCGTTATTAGTATCACAATTGCTATTACACTTACCATCACCAGATGTATCACAGTTTAAGTCACATTTGCCATCGTTATTAGTATCGCAGTTTTTATCGCATTTGCCATCACCAGTTGTATCGCAATTCTTATCACACTTACCATCATTATTGGTATCACAATTGCTTTGACACTGTCCGGTATTATTTGGATCACAGTTAACATCACATCTTCCATCATCATTATTGTCACAATTACGATCACACTTACCGTCATTATTATCATCACAGTTAGTATCACATACACCATTACCTGTTGTATCACAATTTACATCGCATTTGCCGTCTCCATCTTTATCAACATTAGTATTTGGTTTACCATCACCAGTTGTATCACAGTTGCGATCACATGTACCATCGTTATTATCATCACAATTAGTGTTACATTTACCATCACCTGTTGTGTCACAATTAGTATCGCATTTTCCATCATTATTATTATCGCAATTGATATCACATGTACCATTACCAGATGTATCACAGTTTCGGTCACATTTGTCATCATTATTGTCATCACAATTTAATTTGCATTTACCATCACCATCTGGATCAATATTTTTATCTGGTTTGCCATCACCAGTTATATCGCAATTAGTTTGACATTGTCCAGTATGATTAGGATCACAATTTAATTCACACTTACCGTCACCATCTTTATCAACATTAACATCTGGCTTACCATCACCAGTTGTATCACAATTAGTTTGACACTGTCCCGTATGATTTGGATCACAATTTAATTCACACTTACCGTCACCATCTTTATCAATATTAACATCTGGCTCGCCATCACCAGTTGTATCGCAATTAGTTTGACATTGTCCAGTATGATTTGGATCACAATTTAATTCACATTTTCCATCGCCATCTTTATCAACATTGACATCTGGCTTACCATCACCAGTTGTATCACAGTTAGTTTGACACTGCCCAGTATGATTTGGATCACAATTTAAATCACACTTACCATCTTCATCTTTATCAATATTTTCATCCGGTACTCCATCACCATCAGTATCACAATTAACGTCACATTTACCATCGCCATCAAGATCTTGATTTTGTAAATTCTTATCAGGTTTGCCATCACCGTCAGTATCACAATTGATATCACACTTACCATCGCCATCTATATCAGCATTTATATCTGGTTTGCCATCACCATCAGTATCAACATTAAAATCAGGTTTAGCATCATTATCAATATCAATATTTAAATCAGGTTTACCATCGCCATCTAAATCACAGTTTAGATCACATTTACCATCGCCATCTATATCATAATTTAATAAGTTTTTATCAGGTTTACCATCACCATCAGTATCAATATTAAACACTCCAGCTTTAATATCACCATAACTAATATTAATATCAGGCTTACGGTCATTATTAGTATCTATATTATAATCAGCTTTACCATCACCATCTATATCACAATTAGTGTCACATATACCATCATCATTATAATCACAATTTAAACGACATATATTACTTCCAAATAATTTAAAATAACTATATGTTGCTTCCCCAATTCCTAAAAAAATCAATAACAAAAGTAAAACAATTGTAATAAAAGTTTTCTTTTTTTCTTTAGCCTTTTCATCATCTAATAAGTCAGCATATTGTTGCTCTAAAACACTCATTTCATTAATAGGATTTTCTTTCTCGTCCATACAATCTCCTACTCTCTATTCTTATAAAACGATTATAGCATATTCTATTTTTTTAAACAAGATTTTTAAATCATATTTTAACCAAGAATTTTTAATTAATCTTTTAAAGCAGTTATCGGTATTACTATAACTCCATCACTTCTAGTATAAACAGTATTAGATAAACCTCTTATAAAACACAAAGCTCTTCCTTCACATATCAATGATATACGTTTATTCTGATAATTACCAAAAGACATATATTATCTGTTCCTTATATATATTGTACTATATTTATTTTCTAAAAAAGTCTATTTAATTGGATGATTTTTTAAAATTTTATTGGAATATTTTTTGCCATTCTAACGGATGATTTTTTTAATTTTCATTGGATGATTTTTTAAAGAGAATATTTTATCCCAAATAAAAAAAGCAAGATTTGCTTTTTAAGTTTTTTACGCAGCTCTAACAGAAATAGTACCACTAAGTTCAGCATTCATAGATGTATTTTGGTCTCCTTTAGTATCAGTAAATTCAACTACAACATAGTAATATTTAGTTACACTATGACTAGCACCAACATCTTGGATATCATCTTTTACTAAAACTAAATCTTTTTGAACATCTCCAGCTAATTTAATAGGTTCTTTAGTAATTTTTGTAGCACCAAGACTTTCTAATTCTTCTTCAGATTTAGTACATGTTTCAGTAAAACGAACTTCATTTTCTTCTTGAACAGCGTCAGAATGGGTACATCCAAAATAATCTTTTAAATCTAATTCTTTATCAGCACGATATACATTTACTTGAATTTCTTCACTTTGGAAAGTATTTTTTTCAACATTATAAATGATTTCAAAGTTGGTGTCTGTTGATTGTTCTTCACCACTATTGCTTACTTTAACACTTAAACCAGCAACTTCTTTATGTCCTGGATATACACCAGTAGCTTTAAATTTCCCAGCAGCATTTTCAACATTTCCAACAACAGTCGTACTGGCTACACTTCCAGCTGTAACACTAGTTGTTCCAGCATCGCCATCGCTTCTTTCATCTTTAACGGTTGCAGTAAAGAAAGCAAATGTTGCTCCAACCATTGCTACTAATAAAGTTGCAACTGCAATTACGGTTAATAACACTACGTTCTTTTTTTCCATACTTTTTCTATTCTCCTCTCTAGTATAAATATATCATTTAAATTTTAGCATTTCAATTATTTTTTAAAAGCGACAAAATAAAAAATGTAAACAATTAAAAAAAGCAACTATTAAGCTGCTTTAACATTTATTGTTCCATCTAATGTTGCATTCATAGAGTCATTTTGAGATAAACCAGTTTCTTTAAATTCTACTACAACATAATAGTAAACAGTTTTAGAACTTCCTTTCCCTTCAGCTGTAATTGTATCTGTAGTAAGAACTAAATCTTTTGAACTACCTTTTTGAAGTTTAACTGGTTCACTAGTTAATTTTTGTAATTGAACTTCATTTACTAAACTTTCTAAGCTTTTAGTACAGTTTTCGCTAAAATGAACTTCATTTGCAGATTCTTGTGGAGTAGCTTGATGAGTACAGCCAAAATAGTCTGCAGTAATTTCATCTGCTTCTTCATCTTCTTTTTTATAAACAGATACTTCAATTTCATCATTAGCAAAAGTATTATTTGTTACATTATAAACAATATCAATTTTTGTATCAGATTTTTCTTGTTCACCACCATTTTTAGCAGTTACACTTAAGCCAGCAATTTCTTTATGTCCTGGATATACTCCTGAAGCTGTAAATTTTCCAACATCGCCAGAAACATTTCCAACAACAGTTGTACTAGCAACACTTCCAGCAGTTATGCTTGTTTTGCCTTTTTCATCACCATCAGTTCTTTCATCTTTTACCGTTGCTGTGAAGAACGCAAAAGTTGCCCCTACAACAGCTACTAATAAAGTTGCTAAAGCTATTACTGTTAATAAAACCACATTTTTATTTTCCATATTTTTTGTTCTCCTCCCTATTGTAAATATTATCATTTAAATCTTAGTTTTTCAATTATATTTTAACTTTATAGTGTAAATTAGGCAAAATAAAAAAGCAATTTAATGCTTTATTTATTAAGCTACTTCAACAGTTATTTTTCCATCTAATGTAGCATTCATTGATACATTTTGGTCACCATTATCTTTAAATTGAACTACAACATAATAATTAACAGTTTTTTCTTCCATATTATTAGTAGTAATAGTATCTGTAGCAAGAACTATATCTTCTTTTTTGCCTTGTTCTAGCTTAACAGGTTCTTTAGTTAATTTTTCTGCACTTAATTCATCAACTAAACTATCTGGTTGTTTATCACAAGTTTCACTAAATTGTACAACGTTTCCATCTTGTTGGTTACTAGTATGTTTACAATTAAAGTAATTATTTAACTCTAATTCGTCACCTGCTTTTTTATAAACATTTATTTCGATGTCATCATTAGCAAAAGTATTACTTGTTACATCATAAACAATGTTTATTTTAGTATTAGTTGTTTCATTCTTGTTATGAGTAGCTTTTACACTTAAACCTGCAACTTCTATATGACCAGGATATACTCCAGTTTTCTCAAATTTACCAGCGGCCTGAGAAACATTACTTACAACTGTAGTATTTGCAATACTTCCAGCTGTAACACTAGTTGTTCCAGCATCGCCATCGCCTCTTTCATCCTTTACAGTTGCTGTAAAGTATGCAAATGTTGCTCCTACAACAGCTACTAATAAAGTTGCAACAGCAATAACTGTTAATAAAACCATATTTTTCTTTTCCATATCTTTTTTGTTCTCCTCTCTATAATAAATATTAACATTTAATACCTAATTTTTCAATAATTTTTAGCATAAAAAAAGAATAAGTTTAAAATCCTTATTCTAGTTAACAATTTTAATTATGCTACTGCAACAGAAATAGTTCCTTCTAACTCGGC
>CANQSC010000010.1 GCA_947626445.1 uncultured Bacilli bacterium | reverse complement strand
ATATTTATATGGCCGTTATTATAATTATAATTGAAGCAATTATGGTCATCGAAAATATTATAATTTTAATTAGTAAAGAAAAGAAAGAACATTTAGAAAACAATTAAATGTTTTTTTTATTATCTATTAAAAAAATAAAGACATTTTCTGGGAAATTTGGTAAACTTTAATTAGGAAGTGACATTGATGAATGACTTAGGAGATAAAATTAAAAAAATAAGATTAGAACACAATTTAACTCAAAAAGACTTTAGTCGTTTATTTAATGTTTCTTATCAAGCCGTAAGTAAATGGGAGAATAATCAAAATATTCCTGATATAACAATATTAAATGATATCTGTAAAGAATTTAATATCGATTTAAATGAATTATTAAATAATGAAAGTAAAGAAAAAAAATTTAACTTTTTACCATTCATCCCAATAATTACTATTATCATCTTTTTAATCTTTTTAATATTTTATAATAATAGTAATTTTGAATTTAAAACCATCAGTGCTAATTGTAGTAATTTTAATATTTCAGGAAGTTTAGCATATAATAATTCTAAATCATCAATATATATTTCTCATATTGATTATTGTGGCGAGAAAGATGAAAATATCTATCAAAATATTTCTTGTGCCCTATATGAGGAAAATGATTTAATTAAAGCTAAGATTGATACTTGTAAAAGCAAAGAAAATACTACCTTAGAAAAGTTTTTAAAAGATGTAACTTTTAATATTGATAATTATCAAAAAACTTGTAAAAATTATCAAAATAATTCTTTACAAATTGAAATAAATGCAACAGATGAACATGGCAATATTAAAACTTTTAATATTCCCTTAAAATTAGAAGAAAATTGTAGAACGGAGTAGAAAGATGAAAAAGAAAAAAATGATTATTATGGTTATCGTTTTATTAATTATTATGTGTGGTATTTTACTAGGATTTAAATATAATTATGATTTTAAACAAACTGATAATTATAAATTTGGTAATGAATATCATACTTCTTTAAATAATAATGTTAAATACATAAATACTAGTAAAGCTTTAGAAATTATGCATAATGATGAAGCTGTTATTTATATTGGTTCTGCTAATGATGAAACATGTCAAAAAATTGTTCCTTTATTAATTGATGTCGTAAATAAATATCATATTAATCATTTTTATTATTTAAATTTAGATGAAGATGTCCCGGCTTTTGATATAGCTGATCAAAAGTTAGTTAAAACTAAAGATGGTAGTGAAGATTATTATAAATTATTAGAAATATTAGACCCGCTTTTAAAAGAAAAAATTATTAAGAAAGATGGAAAAGATTATAAAACAAATGAAAAAACCATTAGTATCCCATCAGTAATAACGGTTAAAAATGGTAATATTGATAATTATCATGAAGGTACTGTAACTTTAAATAAAGACCAATTAGTCTTTGATGAAAAGAATCAAGAACAAAGATTAAGACTAATTGATATTTATAGTGATATGATAACTAAATTAAATGTTTAATTATTTTTCTTTACGATTAATACCTAACATTGAACCCATAATACTAGATAAAATTAAAACTATATAATAAATTATTCTTTCTAAAGAAAAATTAGAATTATAGAATATTAAATTAATAAAGATTAAAACTAATATTAAACTAAAACCAATTTTTAAACCTTCAATATATCCTTTTTTATCGGCATTCTTCCCAAATTGATAACCAATAATTAAAAATAAGATAATCATTAAAATAATAAATAAAATACTTGTTGTATTAAAACTCATTAGACCTCCTAAATTAAATAAAGAAAAAATAAAGCTAAGTAAAAGAATTATTATGGTAAATAAACCAATTGTTTTACCATATTTTTTAATTGTTTTCATTTAACCACCTAATAATATTTATGTTATTGATTAAAAAAATATCAATGAAACCATAATAATAGTAGGTGAATAGATATGAATGAATTAATGAGTGTTATTTTAAGAACTTTGTTTTTTTACTTTTTTATTATTTTATTATACCGAATGATGGGTAAAAGAGAAGTTGCCCAATTGGGGGTAATTGATTTAATTATTTCTATTTTAATGGCTGAACTAGTAGCAATCTCAATTGAAGATGTAGAAAAATCGGTTTGGGTAACAATCCTTCCTTTAGCGCTTTTAGCGGGTTTAGAAATTCTTTTGGCTTTTATTTCAATAAAATCTCGGCATTTTAGGGCACTTTTTGATGGCAAACCTTCCTTAATTGTTTGTGATGGTAAAGTAAATTATAAAGAAATGATTAAACAACGTTATAGTATGGATGATTTGCTTATTAGTTTAAGACAAAAAGAAATCAAAGATATTGAAGAAGTAGAGTATGCTTTTCTAGAGCCTAATGGTAAATTATCAATTTTTAAATATAATTTTTTTCATACTAAAACTACTTATCCTATGCCTTTAATATTAGATGGCGAGATTAATAAAAAAACCTTAGAATATTTAAAACATGATAAATCTTGGTTAGAAGAAAAACTTGCTTTAAGGCATTTAACCATTGATGAAGTCTTCTATGCTTTTTATAAAAAAAATAAAATTTATATAATTACTAATACTGAGCTTTAATTCGACAAATTATTTAAAGTAAATATGTTATAACATTATTGTGATATTATGAAAAAGAAATTATTAATTATGTTATTTGCCCTTTTATTAGGAGGGTCTATGGCTTTAATAACTTTATATAAGTTAAATTTTAAAGCTAAAACTTATCCAGTAGCCATCTATCAATTAGGCGTTTATAAAAGCTATGATAATGCTTTAAAAAAAGCTCAAACGGCAAAAGGGGCAATTATTATTTCTCATGATGATAATTACCAAGTAATCGGGGCAATAGCAAGTTCTAAAGAGTCGCAAAATAAATTAGCTAATTTATTAAAAAATGAACAATTAGATTATTATTTAAAAGAATTAGATTTAAATGAAGAATCTAAAGAAACCATTGATGAATATGAATTATTAATTAATAAAACTGATGATTTAGAAGTTTTAAAAAAATTAAATGAAGAATTATTAAAAAGTATTTTAGAGAGGATGAAGTAAATGAAAGATATGCCATTAGATGAACAACCAAGAGAAAAAGCCTTAAAATATGGATTTTCTTCTTTAAGTGATGCCGAATTATTAGCTATCTTACTTAGAACAGGAACAAAAGAATTAAATGTTAAAGAGTTAGCTTTAGAAATATTAAAAGAAATGAATAATTTAAATGGCTTACAAAATAGTCGAATATCAAAACTTTCTAGTATCAAAGGAGTTGGCAAAGTTAAAGCCATTACCATCTTAGCGGCTTTAGAATTAGGTAAAAGATTTAATAAAGAAAATAATTTTAAAGCTCTTAAAATAAGAGAAACTAAAGATGTTTACAATGCTTATAAAGATGAATTAGAAAATGATGTTCAAGAAAAGTTTATGGCCGTCTTTTTAAATAATCAAAATATTGTTTTAGCAAGTAAAATTTTATTTGTTGGGGTTTCCAATCAAAGCCTAATTGAACCTAAAATTATTTTTAAAGAAGCCATGCTTTATAATGCAACCAGATTAATTGTCATTCATAATCATCCAAGTGGTAATCCATCTCCTAGTAAAGAAGATTATTTAGTAACAGACCAAATTATGGAAGCAGGTAATTTACTTAATATTAGATTAATAGACCATTTAATAATTGGTAAGGAAAAATATTTTAGTTTTTATGATTATATTAAAGGAGGAGTAGTTCATGAATAAAAAAATAATTATTCTTTTTATTTTATTTATCTTTTTAATGTTTTATTTTTTAAAAGATCCTGTATTAGCTTTATTATTTAAAAATGATTTTAATTTAGAAACCAAAATATGTAATGATGAAGAAAATTATCAAAAGTTAAAAAAAGAATATGATGAATTATTAGAATATAAAACAATTATTAATGATAATATTATTAGTAAAGTAATTATTCATGACCCTTTAGAGTTTTTTCAATCTATAACTATTATTAAAGGTAAAGAAGATAATATTAATGTTGGTGATTTAGTAATTAATGAACGTGGTTTAGTAGGTATTATTAGTAAAGTAAATAAACATACTTCTATTGTTGAATTACTTCCTAATAAAAATACTCATATTGCCGTTCATATCGGTGATGTGGATGGTTTACTTGAAAGTGATAATGGCAAGTTAATTATTAAAAATATTACTAGAAATGATAATATTACCGTTGATAGTGAAGTAACTACCTCAAATTATAGTTTACTACAAACTGGTTTATTAATTGGTAAAGTAAAAGAAATTCACGAAACAAAAGAAAATTTAAGTTATGAAATCTTAGTTGAGCCAAATGTAGATTTTAATGATTTAAATTATGTAAGTATTAGAAAGAATGATAACTATGAATAAGATAATTGCCTTTTTACCATTTGTTTTTTTTAATGAAGATGATACTTATCCTTTTATTTTATGTTTTGCTTTAACCTTTGATTTTTTAATTTATAATACTTATTTTTTAAATACCATCTTTTTTACCGTTTTATATTTATTAAATAAAGAATTTAAAACTAAACATAATTTATTTTTATATCTATTTAGAAATGTTTTAAATTTAACAATTGGTTTATTATTTTATAGTTTAATAAATAGTATAATTTTACCAATCGAAAATTTTATTTGGACTTATCTTATAAATATCTTAATTTCAACAATTATTTTTCTCTTCCATAAAAAAACTTTAGTCATAAAATAAATTAATTTATCATATGCTTTTTTAGGTGAGAGTAATGAATGAAATAGAATTAGTAAAAAAAAGACATCAACAAAGATTACAGAAAATAAATAAAGATAGTAATAAAGATGATAATAAAATTAGTAAAATCTTTTCCAAAATTTTATTAAGTGTTATTTTTATTTTAATAAGTTGTATTTATATTCATTTAGATCAAGGCAATTTAGATAAATTTAAAAAATATTTTTTTGAAGATAATTTAACATTTGCTAAAATAAATGAAGGCTACCATAAATTATTTGGTTCACTATTTCCTAGTGTAACTAATAATGAAGATGCCGTCTTAGCTAGCAATAATGTTTCTTTAAATGAAGTAGAAGCTTATAATGATGGGTATAAAATTATAACTACTAAAAATTCTCCTATTAGTGTTATTACTAGCGGAATTATTGTCTTTTTAGATGAAAAAGAAGGATATGGTAAAACCGCGATTATTCAAGGAATAGATGGTTATGATATTTGGTATGGCAATATTACTGATCCAAGTGTTAAGTTATATGATTATGTTGAAAAAGGGACTATTCTAGCTAATAGTAATGATGATTTTTACTACAATGTTTTTTATAAAGATGGTAATAAAGTAAGCTATGAAGATTATTACAAGCAAATGGCAAATTAATTACTTTACTTACTTTTACTTTTTTTTAGCCTTTTTATGTGGTTATTTTAAAAATAGTTGTTTCATTTTTTTAATTGTAATTATTCATGAACTAGGACATATTTTAACCATTAAATTATTTAAATATCAAATAATATCTATAACTCTTTATCCTTTTGGTGGGATAACTAAAATAGACAAACCAATTAATTCCTCAATCAATAAAGAACTTCTAATTGCATTTTCTGGCATTTTAATGCAATTCGTATTAAGCTTATTTATTCATGATAAATTATTTAAATATTATAATTTAATGATTATGCTTTTTAATATCTTACCAATAATTCCTTTAGATGGCCATAAAATCGTTAACTTAATATTAGATAAATTCTTACCATATGAATCTTCTTTAAAATATAGTAATTATCTTAGTATTATATCTTTAATATTTTTTATTATTTATAATATAATAAGTCCTAGTAAAAACTATTTAATCTGTTCATTTTTAATCTTTACCATTATTATGACTCTTAAAAATCAAAAATATTTAATTAATAAATTTTATTTAGAAAGATACTTATATTCTTTTCCCTATCATAAAATTGAAAGTAATCAAGAAACTAATATTCATCTTTTAAAAAAGAATACTCTTCATTTTTTTAAATATCATAATCGTTATATTCATGAAAAAGGTTTATTAAAACAAATTTTTAAACAATAATACTTTACTTTCATCTAAAATATGATTAAAATAATCACTTAAAGGAAGTGTTAGTATGTTTGATTTAAAAGCCTATTTAGTTGAATTTGATACTTTAATGAGTGAGACAATTGATGTATTAATTAACGAAACATCAAATATCTATGATGAAGCAATTTATGAAATAATTCTTCATTCAACTATAAACTTAAAAAAAATTATTACTAATACTTCATATGATAAAGTCTATTCTGTGTATCCTTTTAAAGGAATAAATAATATTTTTGATATAAATATTAAAGCTTTAGATGAAATTGAAAGATTAGTTTATAATTTAAAACAAAAAGAATATGTAAGTATCGATATTAATTTAATGTTAGCTAGATTACTTACCTGTGAAAAAAATAATTTAATGGCTGTATGTAAATTATATGTTCCTAAAAATAAACAAGTAGATTGTTATAATAATATTGAAAATAATATTCATAAAAGAAATTTATTAAAATCGCTTACTAATAATTTTTATTATTTAGGAGTTAGTAAAGATCCAGATTTAATACTTTATAATGTTTTTGAAAATAATCTTAAAGATGAATATAAGATTCCGGTAATTGAAAATATTGTTAATTATCATTATGAAGGTAATTTATTAAGAGAAAGAATAAATGAAATAGTAAAAAGGTGAAAAAATGGAAGAAGAATTTGATTTAGTAACTGAAAATTTAAATAATAATATTGTTGAGATTAATAAAATATTACTTAATATTTGTAATACAAGTGAAGAAATTAAACAATTAATTACCGATTATTATAAAAATATATTAGATTTAGAAACCGGAATCCCTTATGAATTAAAATATCCTTATACAGGTATGAAAGAAGAAATTATTTATCGTGTTAATGTTATTAATAATTTAGCTGAATTATTAAGAAACTTAAGTAAAATAAAATATTCTAATAATGATTTAAATAAAGAATTTCTTAATTTATTAAATAAAGAAAGACAATTTTATATAACTTATAGCAAAATCTTTTTTGAGCCGATTGCTTGGAAAGAATGGCAAGATTTTGCCAATGAAAAATTAACTTTAAGAGCTGAATTAGTTAATACTCTTATTCTTGCAATTAGATTATTACAAGATGAATATCCTGAAGAAGCTTTAGATGAATTTCATGAATTAGATAACATAGGTGAGAATAAAAAATATGAAGTATTAGATTTTATGGCTGAATATCATATTGAACAAAGATATATAAAAGATTATTTTATGAATAATACTATCGATAATTTTATTGATGTAATATATAATCGTTAAAAAGAATAGAATTATAGTAGTATTTTGTTTGACATTAAGACGAATATTTGATAGAATTTAGTTGTTTTATGAAAAAGAAGCAAAGCTTTTATAAAACCGCACGAAAAAGGTTAAAAATCAAGAAAATTGATACCTTCACGGCGCGTCTTAATTAAATATAAAGGAGGTAAGAAATGAAAGCTATTTTTGTAACAGGTGGGAAACAATATTATGTAAATGAAGGAGATACTATTTATGTTGAAAAAATAGATGCTCCAGTTGACAGCGAAGTTACTTTTGATGAAGTATTATTTGTTGATGGCGTTGCAGGGGACCCAATTGTTGAAGGCGCTAAGGTGGTATGTAAGGTTGAAAAACAAGGAAAACAAAAGAAAATTATTGTTTTTAAATATCATCCTAAGAAGAAATATCGTAAAAAACAAGGACATCGTCAACCTTATACTAAATTAGTAGTTAAAAAGATTGTGAAATAATGATTACAGTTAAGATTAAAAAAGAAAAAAAGGAAGTAAAACAAATTCTTTTTTCCGGTCATGCTTTATATGAAGATTTTGGAAAAGATATCGTATGTGCTGGAGCATCAGCTATTTTAACGACTAGTGTAAATGCTATCTTAAAATATGATAAAGATGCTTTAAAATATATAATTGAAGATGATGTTTTAGTTAAAATTTTAAAAACGGATAAAATTATTAATTTATTAATTGACAATATGATTGATTTATTAAAAGAATTAAGTAATGATTATCCTAAAAATATTATAGTTAGAGAGGATGAAGAAAATGAATAATTTAATGAAGTTAAACATCCAATTATTTGCTCATAAAAAAGCCCAAACATCTACTCAAAATGGTAGAGATAGTGAAGGAAGAAGATTAGGGGCTAAAGTTGGTGATGGACAACTTGTTAGTGCAGGTAGCATTTTATATCGTCAAAGAGGTACTAAAATCTATCCTGGTACTAATGTAGGTATGGGAAAAGACCATACATTATTTGCTAAAATAACAGGTAAAGTTAAATTTGAACGTTTAGGAAGAGATAAAAAGAAAGTAAGCGTTTACGAAGGATAAGAGATTTTGTAAAGAAAAGGCAAAATCTTTTTTATTTTGGCAAAAATGTGATATGATATTAATAGGGTGAGAGTATGAAAGAAAAGAAAAAGAAAGTAATGCTTTATATAACATTAGGAATAATAGCTATTGGAATTATAGCTTTAACCGTAACTTATGCTTATTGGCGATTAACTAAAGAACAAACTAAAAAAGATGTTTTACAAACAGGATGTTTTAATATTAATTTTACTGGAGAAAATGATATAACATTAAATAAAGCCTATCCAATGAAACCAGATGAGTTGGAAAACTTTTTAAGTACAGATACGCCTTATCATTTTACTATAGAAAATACTTGTGATAATTTAGCAACAGCTACAATAAATTTAGAAAGCTTAAATGCAGGAGCAGAAAAACAATTAAATGATGAATATATAGATGCAATACTTTATGAAACAGATTATCATAATAATTTAAATAGTGAAAAAAAGTTAACTGAAAGTATGTATAATGATGAAAATAAAGTAATAAGTAATTCTTTGCATGCATATCAGTTATACAATTTTACTTTACAAAAAGGAGAAACAAAAAGTTTTAATTTATTACTTTATATGGATCCAAATACCCCAATGGAAACTACCAATATGAATGCAAGTTGGAAGGGGAAAATAACCTTAAGTGCAAGCTATAAAGAAGAAGAAACTGACAATTCTTCAACAGTTGCTGATTTTATTACAGATTTAGCAAAAACTGATACAACACATTTAATAGCAGATGATACAAGTGATGCTAATATCAGATATGTAGGAGCAACTGCAAATAATTATATAGACATAGGCGATAAAGATGGTAATGGTAATCCAATATTATGGCGAATCATAGGAGTAATGAATAAAATAACTAATTTAGATAATAATGAACAACAAGAAAGTTTAGTAAAAATAATAAGAGCAGAAAGTATAGGAGACTATAGTTGGGATAGTAGTGCAGAAGGAATAAATAGTGGATATGGAGTAAATGAATGGAGTCAAGCAGACTTAATGAAACTATTAAATCCTCAAGAAGTATATGATGGAACACCATCCATCGGAGGAAGTTTGTATTGGAACAGAGGAAGTGGCAACTGTTATAGTGGTCAAAGTGAAACAAATACTCCATGTGACTTTACAAGTAGTGGAATAAGTGAAACTGCCAAGGAAAAGATAGCAAAAGTAAGATGGAATACTGGTACATTCGCAACTTATAATGAAAACGACTGGACAGCAAAAGCAACATATGAAGCAGAAAGAGGAAGCCATAATGGCAAAGAACAATGTGCAAGTAATGGTGGAAATACATGTAATGATGAAGTGTCAAGAACAACAACATGGGAAGGATATATAGGATTAATGTATCCTTCAGATTATGGATATGCCGTAGGAGGAGAAGTAAAAGCAACATGCTTAGGAAAAAGTATGTATACTTATGATGAAGAAAGTTGTAATGATAACGATTGGTTAAAACCGAATAGTATTGCATGGACAATTACACCGGCACCATATTCCACTAACTCCCACATCGTGTTTTATGTAACTGCTTCTGGAGCTGTTAGCAACTACCGCGCACTATCTGTATATGGGGTTCTGCCAGTCGCATATCTAAAACAAACAGTTAAAATAACAGATAATCCAAAGCCAGAACAACCTTATGGAACTGTTGATAATCCATTCCAATTAATTGATACTTCACTGTAAAATTTGTGTCTAAGACTAACTTGTTTTAAGTTAGTTTTTTTATTATGTGCTATACTTAATATATACTAGGTGATGTTATGAATGAGATAGATACTAAATTAAAAAATATTTTATATAAAAAGATTGATGTAAATGATGAAGATACCTCAGAAAAATACTTTAATCATTTAGACCATTTAATTGATGCTGTAATTAAAATTCGTTTTAAAAATATTAAAAATAATTTCTTAAGTATCGATGAAATGGATTATTTTTTAAAACAAGGTATTGATTTTGTCTGTGATAAAAAAGATGAAAAATATTTAAAATTAATTACTGAAGAAATAATAAATAAAATTAAAACAACTATTAATTATCCTGTTGATATTAATTTTAATGACTTACATCATTTTGTTTTAGATGTCTATCATATGGTTAGTTATGCGGATACTTTTCCGAAAGAAACTGTTAATGATATGTATAGTTTAATCTTAAATAAAATTGAAGATGCTTATTTTAAATTAACAAAAAAAGAAATTAAAGATGAATTATGTGAAGAATTAGATTTTACTTCTAAAAAAGAAAAAACTATTATAACAAGTTATAAATTAAAAAAAGTTAATGAAAGAATTAAAAAAAGAGAATATGATAAATTAGGAATATCGAAAAAAGAATTAGAATTAAAGATTAAAGATAAAAGAAAAAGCATCTTAAATATTAAAGATATTATTAAAAATAAAATTATAATTAGTGAAGATAATTTTAAATATTTTGAAGAAAGATTTATTCAAGGTTCTTTAACTAGTGAAGAAATAACTAAATTATTAAATTGTGAAAATAAAATTAGTTTAAAAATTTTAAAGAAATATAATGAAGTATTATTAGAAATTAGTAAGAACATTGAAATTGATAAAGTAGAAAAAAATAAATTGTTATATCAAAGAAGACATAAAGTTGGTTTTGATTATAATAATTTTGTTATAGTAAATAATACTGATTATTTATATTATGTTGAAGAAATTATTAAAAATTTACCAGAATATTTAAAAGAAAAGATTATTAATAATGCTAAAACTTATGAAGAAATAACTTTTTTAATTCCTTTTTTAGAATTCTTTCCTGAATTAGATGTCGATAAATACTGTAAAGTATTAAAAAATTATCCAGTAGTTAAAGAAAGTATTTTAAAAGATAAAGTATGCAAAGAAAGATATATTTCTGACCAAGAATGGCTTACAAATCATCTTTTAGATATTATTACTTTATCTTTAGGTTATTCTTCGGTTAATGAAGCTGAATATGCTTTATTAGGAAAAGAAATATATGATAAAAATCCTTTAAGGAGTTCTAAATATGCAGAATTTTATTTAAAGATGCTTAATAAAAATAGTTCATATTTACCGATAATTAAAAATAATTATCAAGGATATAGTTATGAATTAAGTAATTATCATGATAAAGAAAGATTATTAATTGGGGTTAATTGTGAAGGTAGTTGTATGGATTTATTTCATAATAAAGGAAGAGAAACTTATGAAAAAGTCTTATTAGATAAATCTGCTGATGTTGTTATGATAAAAGATCCTAATCATCATTTTTATGGTAGAATTTTAGTTTTTCGTAAAGGTAATTTTGTTTTGATGGGACCAATTAGAAACAAAAGTATTAAACATGATCGTAATGAATTTGATAAAAATTTAGTTAAACATATTGCTTTAAATATCTTAAAAGAAAGTATGAAGAATAATGATAATATTGATTTTGTTTTTATGGCTAATACCACATTTTATAATGATAAAGGAAAGTCGATAAATGATTTTATGGTTTTAAATGATGAGCGATTTGCAACACTTTTTCCTCATGCTGATTTAGATGAAAAAGTATTAGTTTTAGCTTATAATCCTGATAAAAAATATGTATCATTTGATATTAGCCCTAAAGAAGAATATCATTTAGCTCATCAAAAAATCAATTATAATCCTAGCAATGAAGATGTATTAAGAATTATTGCTATTAACAAATTATTAAATCCTGGTAATGACAATACTATTAAACCTTTTGATAAAAATGATTATTTAAAAGTAATTGTTGGTGAATCTTGGTTCTTAGCTTTAAGAAAAGATTATACTATTTTAGAATGTTTACTTCCTAATGCTGATAAATTAAGTGTTAATGAATTTGTCAATACTAAAATGAAATTAATGGAAAATGCTGAAATAAATAAACCTCCTATGTTATAATAAAGATAACAAAGGAGGATTCTTTATGTTTCAAGATGAAGTAAAACTTAAATTAATAGCGGGTAAAGGTGGCGATGGTTGCACTTCTTTTCGAAGAGAAAAATATGTTCCTATGGGTGGACCTGATGGTGGAACTGGCGGTCATGGAGGTAATATTGTTTTTACTGCTGAAAAAGGTTTAAAAACGTTAGTTGATTTAAAATATCATAAAATTATTAAAGCTGATAAAGGAGAAAATGGTAAGGGCAAAAATATGACTGGTAAAGATGCTGAAGATGTGATTATTAAAGTCCCTTTAGGAACGACTATTTATGATGATGACACTAATCTTATTCTTGCCGATTTAACGGTTGATAAAGAAAGTGTTATTGTAGCTCATGGCGGAAGAGGGGGAAAAGGTAATAAAGCTTTTGCTACTCATGATAAACCAGCTCCATCTTTTTCGGAACTTGGTGAACCAGGTGAAATAAGATTCATTAAATGTGAATTAAAATTACTTGCTGATGTTGGATTAATTGGGATGCCTAGTGTCGGTAAATCATCTATTTTAGCAAGTGTATCTAATTCTAATCCTAAAATTGCTAGTTATCATTTTACAACTTTAAATCCTAATTTAGGAGTTGTAACTTTAAAAGATGAGTCTACTTTTGTTTTAGCGGATTTACCAGGTTTAATTGAGGGTGCTAGTCTTGGAGTAGGGCTAGGTATTAAATTTTTAAGACATGCTTCTCGTTGTAAGATTTTAGCTCATGTTATTGATATGTCAGCAAGTGAAGGAAGAAATCCTATCGAAGATTATGAAACAATTAGAAAAGAAATTAATTCTTATAGTGAAAAATTAGCAAGTAAAAAAGAAGTTATTATTGCTAATAAAATGGACCTTCCAAGTGCTAATGATAATCTAAAATTATTTAAAAAACGTTATCCTGATAAACAAATATTTGAAGTATCAGCTCTTAATCATACTGGTTTAAATGAATTATTAGAATATTTAAAACAAATGTTAGATACAATATTAGAAGAAAAAATCTATAATGAAGATGAATATGAAAGTACCATTATTTATCGTTTTAAAAATGAAAAACCATATACAATTAGTAAGGAAGAAGGTATATGGATAATTAAAGGAAAAGAAATTGAAAAATTATTTGCCATGACTAGATTTGATGAAGATGAAGCTATTGATAGATTAATGCGTAAATTAAGAGGAATGGGTATTGATGAAGAATTAGAACGTTTAGGAGCTAAAAAAGGCGATGAAATAGAAATTAATAATTATATCTTTGAATGGAAAGATTAATTAGTTAATTTTAAAACGGAACCTACGACAATTTTTTCTTTAGTTTGAGTAGGAATTAAAAACATATGAACCATTTTCTTATCTTTTTTAACATGAATTATTTTATTTTTAGGGACATCTCTAAAAATTTTTTCTACTTGGTAATCTAAATTTGTTACTAAAATATTAATATTATTACCTCTTAAATATGTAGTAACTGTATTAGTATTGGGATAATAAATAATTTTATCATTTACTTTATTAGCTAAAATTTTTTCTTTTAAGCTTTTAACTTTAATAACTTCATAATGTTTTAAACCTAATTTTATTTTCATAAACAATCACCTTAATAAATTATATAGTTATCATGTCAAATTAGAACAAAAAGATTTTTTTAAATAAAAAAGTATGCTATAATTTTTATAGAATAAAGATGGGTGAAGAACGATGTTTGGAAAAATTAAATTTATTAGTGAATCTGCAGCTCATGTAGAAAATACTTTAAGTGCTGATGAAACAACTGATTTAATGAATTTACATGTTATTTTTGAAGCACCAAATCAAAGAATTTTAGGTGAAGTAGCAGAAATAAATCCTGATAATATTAAAATTACATTTTTAGGAGAATATATTGATGACCGATATGTTAATGGTGTTATTAGAAAACCTTTAATATCTAGTAAAATAAGAGTTATAAATCAAGCAGAATTACAAAAATTAATTGGTTTAAAAGATGATAATACTTTTGAATTAGGAAAAAGTGCCATATATAAAAATTATACTGTTTATCCTAGTATAAATGATTTCTTTTCTAATCATTTCTTTATCTGTGGTAACTCTGGTTCAGGTAAAACACATGGGGTATCAAGAATAATTCAAAATGTATTTAAAGATACTAAAGTTTTAAAGAAAAATTCTAATATTTTCTTATTTGATGCTTATGGTGAATATAAACATGCTTTTAGATCAATTAATGAGTATAATCCTGATTACCAATATAAATTTATTACTTCTAATATTCAAGAAGATACTGATGTACCTCTAGAAATACCAATGTGTTTATTAAAATTAGATGATATGGCTTTACTTTTGCAAGCATCTACTCATAGTCAACTACCAATCATTGAAAGAACAATAAGACTTGCTAAAATATTCTCTCAAAATAATCAAGAAAGTGAAATCTATAAAAATCACTTAATTGCAAAAGCCTTACTAGCTATTTTATTTAGTAATCAAACAACTGCTCAAAAGAAAAATCAAATATTCACAATAATCGAAACTTGTCATACTAAAGATTTTGATTTTGATACAAGAATAGCAGGAGTAGGTTTTTCAAGAAGTTTTGCTGAATGTTTTGAAATCGATTCTAATGGTAATTTTGGTGAATCAGTTTTAATTACCGAATATATTTTAAAACATATTAATGAAGAATTAGAAGAAACAAAAGAACCTGAAACATATTCTTATTCAATGCTTGATTTTTCAAAAGCCCTAGAATTTACCTTAATTAGTGAAGGTTTCTTAAATAACCGAGCTGTAGCTGATGATGCCACAATATTAAAGGTTCGAATTAGTTCAATATTAAATACAAAAGTAGGAACTTATTTTGTCAATAATGGTTTTATTACGCCTAATGAATTTGCTAAAAATTTAGTTATGTTAAATGGTAAGAAAGCCCAAATAATTAATATTAATTTGGAAGATGTTGATGATGTTTATGCTAAAGTAATTGTTAAAATTTTCTGTCGAATTATTTTTGATTATACTAAGAGTTTAGAAGACCGAGCTAGTATGCCATGCCATTTAATCTTAGAAGAAGCTCACCGTTATATTCAAGCTGATAATGATACCTTCTTACTAGGCTATAATATATTTGACCGAATTGCTAAAGAAGGTCGTAAATATGGTACAATTTTAGGTATTATTTCGCAAAGACCAGTTGAAATTAGTGATACCGTTGTTGCTCAAGTATCTAATTTCTTAATCTTTAAAATGACCCATCCTAAAGATTTAAAATATATTGAAGAAATGTTACCAAATATTTCCGCAGATGTTATTGAAAAGCAAAAAACGTTACAACCTGGTAGTTGTGTTGCTTTTGGTGGAGCCTTTAAAATACCTATGATTATTAGAATGGCTATGCCAGACCCACCTCCATATTCATCTAACTGTAATGTTAAAAATTGTTGGACTAAAGAAGTTAAAGAAGAAAATAAAAATGGTCCTATTAATATGGAAGTTAATCAAAATCAGCAATTTGATTATAATAAAGCCCCAAATAGTGCAATACCTAATAATCAAGCACCTCAACAATTCTTTAATCAAAACTTAAATCAAACTGAAAATAATTCACCAAATATAAATAATAATATTCCTAACGAAACGCCAAAACCAGAACAAAATATTAATTCTAATCAACAATTTTTTAATCAAAATGTTAGTCCAATGACAACAAATCAAAATGTTCAACAAACTATTACTCAAAATTCTAATTTTGATACTCTAAATAAAGAAACAATTCAAATGCCCGAACCAAGATATATTCAAAATAATAATTAAATAAAATTATATGACACAACAAGGAATTGATATTTTAGTAGTTATTTGCTACAATTAAATTACCAAATGATAGTAAGATTTGCATAAAACCGACTATGGTGATACTTGGGAATCGGATACTCTATATGGTGTAGAATACTAATCCATTAAGTGAATTAGGATCCTAAAGTATAGATATGATGCCCACCTGCTAGCTAGCGGGATTTTATCACACTTACTTCTTTGGTTTTTTTATTGGAGGAATATTTATGTTTGATAGATTAGAATTATTAATTGGTAAAGATATTGAAAAGTTAAATAAAGCAAATATTTTACTTATTGGTTTAGGTGGAGTAGGGGGCTATGTTTTTGAATGCTTAATTAGAAGTGGTATTGAAAATATAACCGTAATTGATTATGATAAATTTGATATAACTAATTTAAATAGACAAATACTTGCCACTAATGAAACAATTAATATGAAAAAGACGGAAATAGCTTTAAAAAGAGCACTTTTAATTAATTCAAACTGTCATATTAAAACAATAGATGTAGCCTTAAAAGAAGATAATATTAATGATTTAATAAGTGATTCATATGATTATATAATTGATGCTTGTGATGATGTTAAAACTAAAATTAGTTTAATTAAATATGCAAAAGACCATAATTTAAAATTAATATCATGTATGGGAACAGCTAATAAAAAAAATCCGTTATTATTTAAAATAACGAATTTAGATAAAACATGTAATGACCCTTTAGCTAAAAAAATTAGAACATCATTACCAAAGAAATACTTAAATGCTAAAGTATTATGGAGTAATGAAGTGCCATTAATTAAAGGAAATCTTGGTACTTTTTGTGCAATTCCCATGACAGCGGGAGCCATAATTGCTCAATATGTAATAAATGAATTATTAAAAAATAATGAAAATCATTTTAGATAATCTAATAAAAGATTTTCATTTTTATTTTGATAAATAATAGAGTAGAGTAAATTAATAATTTTTAAATTAATTTGTTTGCCATGTAAATAATTGTATAAGACATATAACATTGAATATCCTTCTACAGTATTGTTTTCTAAATATTCTTTTAAAGAGCTTTTATCTTTAACTATTAATGTTCCCAATGTAAAGTTACGAGAATTATAACTAGTACCAGTCATAAAATAGTCACCAATTGTTCCATAAAGGATTTTAGAATTATCAAGTTCTTGTAAAGCTTTAGTTAAATAAGTTGCAATAGAAGAATTAGATTTAGTTAATTCATAAATGATTCCCGAACCAATCGCAATAATGTTTTTTAAAATACTATAAAATTCTAAATGAGGTTCATATTCTTCATCAATTACTATATAATTAGGCATTATCTTTTTAAATAAATGATGATCATTATTTGTTAGAGTAAAACCAATTGGATTATTATTTTTTAAATCACTTGCTAAATTAGGTCCCGCGAAAAAATAGATTTCTTCATTCTTTAATACTTTTTTAGCATAAGAAGTTAAAAATTCATCTTCAAGCATTCCTTTCGTACCAATATAAATAGGAATAGTCTTATTTAATTTTAAATTATCAATTATGTCTTTAAAAAATGGTGAAGATACTAATATGAAAATTGCTTCAGCATTTTTAATACTATCATTTAGATTAGTCATATAATTTATTTTAAATTGTTTTTCTAATTTAGTTATTTCCTTTTCATCATGGACCCACATCGTTATCTTATTTTTTTCTTTTAATAAATTAGTCATACCAATTGCAAAAGCTCCACAACCAATTACGGTAATATTCATTTTTTACCACCTTTCATTTCTTCATGAATTTTGTTTAAATTTGCTTCATATTTATTATTTTTAGGATAATAGTATTTTTTCCCTAATAATTCTTTTGGTAAATAATCTTGTTTAACATAACTATTTGGATAATTATGAGGATAAAGATAAGTTGTCGAACTAGTTTTAATATGATTAGGGACATTACCGGTTGTTCCTTTTCTAATGTCATTTAAAGCTTCATCTCCTGCCATATGAGCTGAATTTGATTTAGGTGATAAAGCCATTTCCGTTATTACAGTTTGTAAAGGAATTCTCGCTTCAGGAAGTCCTACTAATTCAGCAGCATGAATGGCTGCCATAACTTTGGGTCCAATCGATGGATTAGCAAGACCAATATCTTCATAAGCTATAACACTCATTCTCCTGTAAATACTATCTAAATCACCAGCTTCAATCAATCTACTTAAATAGTGAAGGGAAGCATCAACATCACTTCCTCTAATCGATTTTTGAAAAGCTGATAAAACATCGTAATGGCCATCTTCATTTTTATCATGAAAGAAGATTGGTTTAGTTCCCATTTCTTTTAATAATTCTAAAGTTATTTCATGATTACTAGAACTATAATAAGCAATTTCTAATTCTGATATAGCATTTCTTAAATCTCCAGAACTAGCTCTAGCAATTATTTTTAAAGCTTCATCATCTACTTTAATATCATCTAAATAATTACAAGCTTTTTTAAGTCCTAAAATAATATCATCAATACTTAATTCATGAAGTTCAAATATCTTAACGCGTGATCTAATTGCTGGATTTATTTTATGATAGGGATTAGATGTTGTAAGACCAATTAAAGTTATTAAACCTGATTCAATATGCGGTAAAAGTAAATCTTGTTTATCTTTATTCATCCTGTGAATTTCATCAATAATCAAAATCATACTACCATGCATTTTAGCTTCCGCAATCGAAATATCAAAATCTTGTTTATTATTAATTGTAGCATTTAAAAACTTATGAGGAAGATTTAATTCCATTACAATCGCATTAGCAATAGAAGTCTTGCCAATACCTGGTTTACCATATAAAATCATTGAACATAAATGTTTATTTTTTACTAAATTAGAAATAATTTTATTTTCCCCAATTAAATGTTGTTGGCCAATAACATCATCTAATTTAACAGGTCGCATTTTATTTGCTAAATTTTCCATATCATCACCGTCTTACCAATTTATTATATCAAAACATTCGTTTGACAATCAAGTTTTAAATCGTTATACTTAAAATGGAGTATAAAGTATGAAAAATGAATATTTAAAATTATATTTAAATTATTTAAAATATGAAAAAAAACTTAGTAATAATACCATTATGTCTTATGAAACCGAATTAAAAGAATTTGAAGATTTTTTTAATAAAGCTAATTTATTAAATTTATCTACTAATGATTTATCTTCATTTTTAAAATATTTAGATAATAAAAAGCAAGTAACAGCAAGAACTAAATCTCATTATATAACCGTTATTAATAATTTTTATGTATTTTGTTTAAAAGAAGATTATCTAAACAAAAATCCCTGTGAAGCAATTTGGCAACCTAAAGTTCCTAAAACATTACCACAAGTCTTAACATATGAAGAAGTAGATAAATTATTAGATTTTAATATTTCTAATGCCTATAATGCTCGAACTAAAGCTATGTTAGAATTAATATACGCAACAGGAATAAGAGTATCAGAATTAATTTCTTTAAAATTTAATCATGTTGACTTATTTAATGATGTTATAAAAGTTGAAGGAAAGGGGAGTAAAGAAAGAATTGTCCCAATTAATCATACCGCTAAAAAATATTTAGAAATATATTTAAATGATTATCGTTCAAGTTTAATTAAAAAGGGTAAAACTTGTGACTATTTATTTTTAAATAATCGTGGATTAGGTATTACCAGAGTTGGGTTTTATAAGTTAATTAAACAACGTGCTAGTGAAGTAGGGATAACTAAAGATATTAGTCCTCATACTCTTAGACATTCTTTTGCCACTCATTTACTATCTAATGGAGCCGATTTACGAGTTATTCAAGAGCTTTTAGGTCACAGTGATATTTCGACAACCCAAATGTATACACACTTAACTAATGAAGAATTAAAAAATGAATACTCTAAAACTCATCCTCGTTTTTAAAAAAAATAAGAAGAAACAATTAAATCGTTTCTTCTTATATTAACTAACAATCTCTTCTATTATTTCTTTCGTTGTTGTTTTTTTGTTCTTCTCTTCTACTTGAATTAGAACGTTGTTCTCTGTTGTTTTGATTTCTTTTAGAATTGTTGTTAGAACGATTTTGTCTTTCATTATTCTTTTTCATTATAATTTACCTCCCACTAATATTATGGATTAGTTTAAATAAAGCATACTGTAAATTAGTTGCCAATGTTTGGAAGATTTGTTAAAATTAAATTAAGAAAAGGTGAAGAAATAATGAATACTAAATATTTTTTATTATATGATGATTATAATTATTTAAAATTTATAGATGAAAAGCCAACTTTTTATAAAGATATATCCGAAATAGATTTAGAAACTATTAATTATAGTAAAGAAGAATTTTTAAAAAAATATAATTTAACTAATAGTAATTATCTTATAATTGCCAAAATAACCTTAAATAAAGAGAAAAAATATTATAATGTTACATTATATAATCCTTTATTTCAAACAAAGAATAAAATGTATGAAAATCGACTTAATCAAATAAAAAAAACAATGTTAAATCGTTTAGATAAAGTAGTAAATAAAAAAAGAGAAAAATTACTTGATGATACACCTTCTTATCGTTCTTTATTAAAAAGTATATTTGATGAAATACTTGCTGATAAAAAGATGAAATTTTATTTAACAATAGATGATAATAATAAAAAAGTAAATTTAAAAGTTAAAGAAAAAATATCAGAAATGGATAAAAATTATAATTTTTCATTTAACCAAGCAGATGATATATTAAAATCATATATGGAATTTAGAAATTTATTATTAGAATTTTTAAATTATTATCGCCGAGATTTAAAACAAGATTTATTTGTAGCAGAAAACTATATTTTTCCAAGTGAAGTTTTTGATTATCAAATATCTTTTTATATTAATCCATATGATGCTTCAAATGATATAGATAAAAAAATAGATGAGGAACTAATTGATAAGGAATTTGCTGATTTTCAAAAATTAATTCAAATTAAGAATTCACCATTTGATGATGAAGAAATAGGAAGAATGTATAAAATTGATGGTTTGCCAGGAGTAATGAAACATTTTGATGGAAATCATATTTATTCATCTACTAAAGAAGATTTATTAAGACTTGGCTTAATTTCTGATGAAGAGTATTTAAAAAAAGAAAAAGAATTAAAACCATAAAATATGCATATATTTTAATGGTGATTATATGCAAATACTTATTCCATTAATAATTTCTTCTATTGCTGGTTTATCGACAGTATTAGGCTCCTTAGTAATCTTTCATAAATGGCAAAGAGAAAATATTAATAAATTTATTGTATTTGCTTTATCTTTTTCATTAACAATAATGATCGGAATATCAGTCTTAGAATTAATCCCGGAAGCAACATATTCGATCCTTACAGAATATAAATTAGTATGGGGAGTATTTTTTTCCTTAATTGCTTTTACTTTAGGAATAATTATCATTTATTTTATAAATAAAAAAATAAATGGTCAACAAGATGATTTGTATAGGGTAGGGGTACTATCAATGCTTGCTTTAATGCTTCATAATTTACCTGAAGGAATTGTTACTTTTCTAAGTTCATATCAAAATATTGCTTTAGGATTAAAGCTTAGTCTAGCTATAATGTTTCATAATATACCAGAAGGTATAAGTATAGCTGTCCCAATTTATTACTCAACTGGAAGTAAAAAGAAAGCCATTAAAATGACTTTTATATCGGGACTTGCTGAACCATTAGGAGCATTTTTAGCATTTATCTTTTTAAGTAAATATATAACAGATACTATGATTGGTTTCATATTATTATTTGTAGCAGGCTTAATGATAACATTATCAATTCATGATTTATTTCCAAAAGCTAAAAAATATCATGAAGATGAATGGATATATATTGGAATAGGAATCGGAATTATCTTTCTATTATTTAATCAATTTGTTTTATAATAGAGTATATTAAAAATAATTAATTTCAATCATTAGTTAACATAAGATAGATTATGCAATATTAATAAATATTAAAAAAATATGTAACATAAAGCTATAATTATAATTAAATACTAAGTTTTTATACATCAAAAAATTTATATTACTTTCTTAGTCAAAACAAATATAATAATTTATATACAAAATATAATTTCAAATTTATAAATTATATTTTTTACTAATTATCTATCTTTTCTAATTTGCATCGAAATTATTAATAATGGATAATTAATCATCTTAATGCAATAACTTAAAAAGAATATTTTGTAATGAAATATTATTAATTAATAAAATCATTATCTAAATTAAAATTGAATTTAAAATACAAATTAATAATTTAAAATAATTAAAAAAATTTTAAAATATTTTTTAGATTATAAATTTTTATAATATTTTTAATTTTATATTTAATATTTAGACTTAAGATTAAAATACTTTATTAATAGTATATTACATATTAAATAATCTATCTTGAAAGATATCATTAATTTAAAAAGTAGGGGTTATCCCTACTCTTCTCTATCTATAATCACGATGTAAAGTAAATGTAAAGTAAATTATACTTTACGAGATTCAATCTCAGCCATCTTTTCCATTACTTCAGTAGCATTTTCAGTTGTAATTTTACTATATCCTAATTCTTTTAAAGCTTGAACTTTTAAAGTATTTAACTGTTGAGTACGACCAAGTTTTTCTTCATTTTTCTTATCAATTTCTTGTTCCCAACGACGATGTGAATCAGTTAATCTACTTCTTGAGGCACCACCATTATTATATAAATTTAAAGCAGTATATAATATACCTTCAAAAATAAATTGCCGATCTTCATTAAACTTATATTCATTTACCTTAGTAAAACCAGTTGTTTTAGACATATAACCAAAAATATATTTTATTTCCGGAACATTATCCATTGATTGCAACATATGATATAAATATGTAAACACATAATAATTTTCTTTAGATTTTTTTTCATCTAAAAACTTTTCTTTAATTAAATTAACAATATTAGTAAGTAAAGTTTGGGAATCTTTATCTAAATTTTTAATTTCTAAATAACTACCCTTATTATTTTCTCCTCTTCCATTTTGATTTAAACGTTCTTCAACACTCATCATATAATCAGTAGTTACTTCAATATTACCAATCGATTTTTCATCGCCATCCTTAACATCTAAAAGTTTTAATAACAAAATTTTCTTTTCTTTTGGCCATTTTGTAACATCATCGATTTCTAAATAATTATAGACCATTTGTCTAGAAACCCCTAAATATTTAGCAAGTCTAACCTTAGATATTCCTAACTCTTGCATTAAATCTTTTAATTTTTTCATTTGTTAACCTACTCTCTTAATATTTACAAGATAATTATAAAATACTTAACACTTTTATGTCAAGTAAAAAAGCTTATTTTTACCTAAAATAAGCCTTTAATAGAGGTTTTTAAATTATTTATATCAGTTTGTTGTTCTTTAATAAATTGACTTTGTAAATAAGCATTATGGACTTTAACAGGATGAATTTGCTTTAAGTTATATAAAATTTGCTTTTTATTTCTTAATCCTAACTTTAATAAAGATATAAGTTCACTACATACTTTAAAAGATTCATTATTTAAAAATTTTTCAGTAATTAAAGTTGCATAAAAGTTTTTTATTTCTTCTATTTTATAAGGATATTTATAATAATAATATGTATAATCTAAAACTAATTCATCAATAGATTTAAGTTTATGTTTTTTATCATTGTAAATTTTATTAATAATTAAAGGATATGGTTTATCTTCTTCATATTTAAAACTATTTATCAATTTATTTAATGTTTTAGATTTAGATAAACGTTCACCTTTATAAAAATAGTGATTATAAAATAATTTTGAAGTAATTAATTTAGCACTTTCATTTTTAACAAAATCTTTATCATAAGCATCAGGATAATATTTTTTTATAAAAGTAGCTGATTTTTTTAAACCATATAAATAAGCTTTAATTTCTTCATCGACAATATTATAGTTTATATCCCAAAATATATTACTATCATCCTTTATATATTCCACAACTGAAAATAAAGATGTTAAATTAAAACAAGATGCTTTATTAGCCATTTCCATTACTTTTACATGATATAATTCATGAAATAGACAATTAATAAATTCAAAGAAACGCTTTTGATAATTACTATTATCTTCAAATATTTGACTAATATTAAAAGTAAGATAATGAATGTAAGTTGGCTGATAATTTAAATCAAATGTACAAATACTTGACGTATTCCCTACTTCCATTTCATCATCATCACAAAAATTAACAACTAAATCTAAATGTTCTTTTTTAGCCATTATTTGGTAAAATTCTTTAGCAAATTCTTGATAATCTTTTTGGTTCTTCCGAAAGTTTCCGGAAGAAAGGAGAAAGTAGATAGAAATATCTGCTTTTTACTTTTCTGAAATAGAAT